>PUPA01000119.1 GCA_003552885.1 Natrialbaceae archaeon | reverse complement strand
CGGAAGACGATCACCGCGAGGTTGAGCAGAGCGAACACGATCAGGTGGAGGACGCTCGCGGCCTCCGCGAGGAGGCCGACGTCGCGTCCGAGGACGGCGACGAACACGACGATCATCAGCCCCGTAACGAGGATCGATCGGTACGGCGTCGCAAAGCGGGGGTGGATCTCGTTGAGCCAGTCGGTGACGATCCTGTCACGGCCCATCGCGAAGTTGATCCGGGCCGAAGCGAGGATCGAGGCGTTCGCCGAGGACGCGGTGGCGAGCAACGCGCCGAGGGTCATGACCGTCGCGGCCGCGCCGGCGATCGCCGCGGGGAACGCGAACTCCGCGGCCTGGGCGACCGGCGCGTCGAGGTCGAGCTCCGGCCACGGGACGATGCCGAGCATCAGCGTCACCAGGATCGTGTAGATCACCGTGACGATCACGACGCTGCCGACGATGGCGATCGGGAGGTTCCGGCCGGGGTTTTTCATCTCCTCGGCGACGGTCGCGATCTTGGCGTAGCCGAGGTAGGAGACGAAGACGAGCCCGGTCGCCGGGAGGATCTGTCCGGTTCCAAGCGGCGTCAGCCCGCCGTCGCCGGTGACGGTCCCCCAGTCGAAGGAGAACCAGCCGATGACGGCGAAGACGGTGAGGATCGCCAGCAGCAGCGTGACGATGACCGTCTGGATTCCGCCGGTCTCTTTCGCGCCGATGTAGTTGACGCCGACGAACAGGATCCCCGCGAGGATCGCGCCCACCTGGACGCTGTTCAAGAAGAGCACGGAGGGCAACTGGAGCAACTCCCCGAGATACTGGCCGAAGCCGATGACGTAAAACGCCGAGGCGAACGCGAGGCCGAGCCAGTCGCCCAGCCCGGAGATCGAGCCGAAGACGGGGCCGAGCGACCGGTTGATGAAGTAGTACGCGCCCCCGGCTTTCGGCATCGCCGTCCCGAGTTCGGAGACCGAGAGGGCGTTGAACACTGCGATGAACCCGCCGATGAGAAACGAGAGGACGACGACCGGACCGGCACGCTGTGCGGCGATCCCCGGGAGGACGAAGATGCCGGCACCGATCATCGTCCCGATGCCGATGGTCATCGCCGAGACGAGCCCGAGGTCTTTGGCCAGCTCCTCGTCGTCGCTCATCTCACGCCCACCCGGCTGTACGGATCGGACGAGATCGACGCGTCCGACCACGGATCGGATGGGGCCGACGCGTCCGGCCACGGATCGGATGGGGCCGATGCGTCCGACCACGGACCGGACGAGGCCGGCGTGTCTGACCGACCGGCTGCAGTCGACGGCGGCCGATGAGACGTCATGGTTCCGGAAAACTCAGCAACGGGTATAGTAATTCCGGGTCGACGCTCCGGCTGGGGCAGTCGAACGATACAGTTAGCACATAGTGAGAGGTACTGTCACTCATGGTACCGAACGACGTGCACGTGGGGGGTAAGAGGCCGCGAACGAGTCGCACGAACGGCTGATCCAGCCAGCGTCGCCGCCGACTCGCTATGCGACGTCGGGAGAGCCGGCACGCGAGTGTCGGACGATCACGATGCTGCAGCCATATTCGTAGCTCGTTACTTAGCAGGCGAGAATGCAGGTAAGAGAGCTTTTAGCAGCGGTTCGAGAGCACGTCGATGGGTCGAGTGTGAGTTAAATCAGGACCTTGCCTGGGACGAGACCGGAGAGAAAACGTGGACCGCGAGTACCGACCGGGTTCGATGCAAAGTTGAGCGAATAACCCTGCACGACCCGGTAACGCTTCGCAGACGCGTTCGAAGGTGATTACGAGTAATCGGTACACATACAACAGTACGGTGTCTCACACCCGACCTGTGATAAGTAACCTCCAAGAAGAACTCTCAGACGCGGTCCAGTACTACTGGGCAACACGGTCCGGGCAAGGTGAGGCGCAACGCGAATCTGAAGACTCGACGCGCGGTAAACGCGTCGAGGTACTCGGCGGGCAGCAAATGGACGGGTTCGCCGGTCTCATCGAGGATATCATGGTCGAGCAAACCGGTATCCCGGAGGACTCGGTGAAACACGATTATCACGCCACGCTCCCGGGATATTACCGGCACGAGAAGGAATGGGATACGGCAGTCGTTCACGACGGTGAACTCCTCGCAGCGATCGAGTTCAAATCGCAAGCATCCAGTTTCGGGAACAACCTGAATAACCGAGTTGAAGAAGCACTCGGGAATAGCACCGATTTGTTGCAAGCGTACGAGGAAGGTGTGTTCGAACCGAGCCCGGCACCGTGGATCGGGTATTTGATGCTCATGGCGGATACGGAAGAGTCGAGAGCTCCGAAAACGCTTCGAGAACCGAACTTCGAAGCGGACGAAGAGTTCAAAGACGCGTGTTACATCGACCGGATGGAATTACTATGCCTTCGAATGGTTCGGCAGCGACTCGTGAATAACGCCGCGTTCATCCTTAGCGATGAAGAGCGAGGATTGGACGGTGAGTACTGGGAACCGAACGAGGAGCTCAAATTCCGGCGGTTCTGCCGATCGCTCATCGCTCACGTTGAAGGACAAATCGATATTCAGCGAGACACGTTCGACACTGACGGCGGAACTGAGTGACTGAGTTTACAGGCATTGAAGTGCTAAGACGAGACAATCAACGTTAGATGAAAGGTCACGTCCCGACGCCGGATGCGTTATGCGAGAAAATGGTTCGACGTCTTTTCCGAAACGATCCCCCGACCGGTGACGATCGGATCTTGTACCCGGGGTGCGGTGACGCACCGTTCGCAGCCGCGGTCGAACGCGTGTGCGATGATGAAGGGTGGGAGTACCTAGACGGGTACGCGGTTGAGACGAACCCGGAGCACCTCACGTCGGCGCGAGACCGGGGGTTGGCGCACGTAGAATTCGAAGAACGGGACTTCTTAGCGGACGATATGTTGGATGTCGATACGTTCGATTACATCGTTGGGAACCCACCGTACGTCCCGATTGAAGGACTCGACGAGGGCGAGAAGGAACGGTACCGGGCAAGATTCTCGACCGCGATCGAACGATTCGACTTGTACTTATTATTTTACGAACGGTCGCTGGAGTTACTCGCAGATGGTGGTGTGCTGTCGTTCATTACACCGGAGAAATTCGAGTACGTGGACACTGCAGCGCCGCTACGCCGGTTATTAACGAGTGACTGTGTGCATGTCGAGGAGATTGAGCACGTACGCGAGGACGCGTTTGACGGGTACATCACGTTCCCGTGCATCACGACGATCCGGCGCGTCAAGAGCGACGGTGAGACGGTCGTGAAGCTTCGAGACGGGTCGGAGCACACGACGGTGTTACCGGGCGGTGAGAGTTGGGCGGCGAACGTGCGAGGTGCCGACGTGCAGGACATGGAGACCGGCGCGACACTCGATGACGTGACCGTCAGGGTATCATGCGGGATAGCTACGGGAGCCGACAAAGTATTCGTATTCGACAAGGACGAGGTACCGGAAAACGTCGATTCGAAGTGGGTTCGACCGACGGTGTCCGGCCGGCAGTTACGCACGTTCGACGGGCCGTTCACTGATCATGTGTTCCTGTGCCCGTACCTGGATGACGGCTCACTCTCGGGAGAGGATGAACTCGGATCGTTCGGCGAATGGGCCGAGCAGTATAAAGCGAGGCTTGAGGACCGGTCGTGCGTGAAGAAGCACGGGACACCGTGGTACGGGTGGCATGAGAACCCGCCGTTCCAAGACATGCTGCAGCCGAAGATCGTTTGGAAAGATATCGCTAAGGAACCGCGGTTCTGGCTTGAGGAACGCGGGGACGTCGTTCCAAAGCACTCGGTGTACTACGCCGTCCCGAAGGACGGTGTCCCGATTGGCGAGTTAGTCGAGTACTTGAATTCTCCTGAAGCCAGGATGTGGATGGAAGCGCACTGCCAGAAAGCTCATAACGGGTACTACCGCTTACAAAGCCGTGTATTGAAGGAGTTGCCGGTGCCGAAGAAATGGGCGGAATCGTTCCAAGCAACGCTATAATGTTACCTCTCACTCGGAACTAAGTCCCAGTGTCGGAATTGTACGGGGAGCACGTCACCGGTATCGATGCGACGTACGCGGTACGAGTATTGGTCGAGTTCACGATCGGTAGAATCCGATAAGTCATCGGTGTGAACGTCGATGACCTCGCACCGATCACCGTGGAAGCGCGAGTCCGGGTCACTCTCCCCGACGTACACTTGGACGGTGTCACCGGGTTCGTACGCGTCACCGGAGGGTTGCGGGATATCTTCCATTCGCTACTTGTAGAGTGCCGCACCACCACTTCAAAATTTTGTAGTTTGTAGTTGTAATTGAATACGCGGTACAAAACTCTTACACCCGGTTTTCGAAGGGTGAATGTTGTGAATTGGTGAATCACGGCGTTCGCTGGCGTGTGCCCTCCCCGATTCGAGTCTCGACTCTCGCGTACTTGCCTCTCGCTGGCGTTCGAGTCGGTATGCGAGGGCTGGGATTCGAACCCAGGGACCCCTACGGGAGCGGGTCTTAAGCCCACCGCCGTTGGCCTGGCTTGGCTACCCTCGCGACAGCCCTCCGTTGTGCCGGCGGTGGGATGTGCGTTTCGGTGTCCGCGGCCAGGGGCCTCTCCGGGGCGTCACTCCGGCGTCGGCGTCGGCAGCCCGTAGCTCACGCCGGTCAGCTCCGTCGAGCGTTCCCAGAGCTGGCGGGCGGCCTCGCGGTCGTGTGAGGCCGGCGAGGATCGCTGGCGCTCGGGCGGTCCCCGCATGTCGAACAGGCCCCCGGGCCCGTAGTACTCCCCACCCTCGACCCCCGGGGCCGTCGCGGCGTACAGCGTCGGCAACGCCCCCATCTCCGCCGACTGGGCGAAGAGGGCGTTCGCGACGCGCATGCCGGCACGCCGCAGCCGCGAGCCGGCGAGCTCCGGTCCACGGAGCTGGAGGTTGGTGTCGGCGTAGCCGGGGTGGACGCCGACGCTCGCGGCCGACCGGCCGGCGGCCGCGAGCCGCCGGTCGAGCTCGTAGGCGAAGAGGAGGTTCGCGAGCTTCGATTGGGCGTAGGCCGTCCACGGATCGTACCCGGCCGCTCCCTGGAGGTCGGCGAAGTCGATCTCGCCGCGCTCGTGGAGGCCACTCGAGACCGTGACGATCCGGGCGTCGTCGGTCAGCCGGTCGAGCAGCCGGCCCGTCAGCGCGAAGTGACCGAGGTGGTTGACCCCGAACTGGGTCTCGAAGCCGTCTTCGGTCTCCCGGCGGGGTATCGCCATCACGCCCGCGTTGTTGACGAGCAAGTCGAGCTCGCCGGCGAGCCGGTCGGCGAACGCCTCGACCGACGCCAGGCTGGCGAGGTCTAGCTCCTCGACCCGGAGCTCGGCACCGGGGACGTCGGCGTGGACGTCCCCCGCCGCCGTCTGACCGCGCTCGACGCTCCGACAGGCCATGATCACCGCCGCGCCCGCCCGCGATAGCTCCCTGACGGTTTCGAGTCCGATGCCGCTGTTGGCCCCCGTCACGACGGCCTGGCGTCCACGTTGATCGGGGATCTCCCCGGCGTCCCAGCTCATGACCGTCCGTTACGGGTCCCACGGACAAAGACGGATCGGGGTCCGAACCACGAGCCGGCGATCCGGATCGCGCCCCGTCGCCGGCTCTATCGACGCGTCGCCCTCCGGCGTCTCACTCCCACTCGACGGAGACCGACTCGAGGAGCACGTCCTCTTCGGGCCGGTCGTTGGCGTCGGTCTCGACCGCGCCGATCGCCTCGACGACGTCCATCCCGTCGGTCACCTCGCCGAAGACGGCGTGGCGGCCGTCGAGGTGTGGCTGGGCGTCGAGCGTGATGAAAAACTGCGAGCCGTTGGTGTTCGGCCCCGAGTTCGCCATCGAGAGGATTCCCGGCCCGTCGTGGGTGAGCTCGTCGTGGAACTCGTCGTCGAACGTGTAGCCGGGGCCGCCGCGGCCGGTGCCGGTCGGGTCCCCACCCTGGATCATAAAGCCCTCGATGATCCGGTGGAAGAGCACGTCGTCGTACAGCGGCTCGCCCTCGACGGTCTCGCCCGTCTCGGGGTCGGTCCACTCCGTGCCGCCGGTCGCGAGGCCGACGAAGTTCGCGACCGTCTTCGGGGCGCGCTCCTCGAAGAGTTCGATCTCGACGTCGCCCTCGCTCGTGTGCAGGGTGGCCGTTGGGTTAGCCATACCCGCCTCGAAGGGGGGGCCGGTGAAAACGGTGGTGGTCTCGGGCTCGTCGACGCCCCCGTCGCTCGCGACGCCGGCGGCTCAGTGGCACGCTCTCGCAGCCGTCACCTCTATGCTCCCGGT
>PUPA01000074.1 GCA_003552885.1 Natrialbaceae archaeon | reverse complement strand
TCGAGGGCGCCGGGGTTGTCCTCGAGGACCGTCCGGATCTTCAGGTAGCGGCCGGTCTCGACGAGCCCGCGGGCGATCACGGTCGTGAGGGTGTTCGGGTCGACGTTTCCGCCACAGAGGGCGGCGACGATCGTCTCCCCGTCCTCGTACTCGAACGCCTCGAAGAGGATCGCCGCGAGCGCGACCGCGCCGGCGCCCTCGACGAGGACCTTCGCTCGTTCGAGCAGGTGGACCATCGCGACGGCGATCTCCGGATCCGAGACGGTGACGACCTCGTCGACGTATTCACGGATCACCGGGAAAGTTCGCTCGCCGACCCGGCGGGTGGCGATGCCGTCGGCGACGGTGTCGACGCCCTCGCGGGTGACGATCTCGCCGCGCTCGAGCGACGCCGCGGCGCTTGCGGCACCTTCGGCCTGGACGCCGATCACGCGGACCGACGGCCGCCGTGATTTGATCGCGACCGCGATCCCGCTTACGAGCCCGCCGCCGCCGATCGGCACGACGACCGTCTCGAGCTCGGGGCAGTCCTCCAGAATTTCGAGGCCGATCGTCCCCTGTCCGGCCATCACGTCCTCGTCGTCGAACGCGTGGAGGTACGTCCGCCCCTCCTCGCGTTCGAGCTCGTGGGCCCGGCTCGCTGCCTCGCTGTAGTCCGCCCCGTGGAGGACGACCGTCCCGCCGTAGCTCCGGGTCGCTTTCACTTTCGCGATCGGGGCGTGTTCGGGCATGACGATCTTCGCGTCGACGCCGGCCCGGCTGGCCGCCAGGGCGACCCCCTGGGCGTGGTTGCCCGCACTCGCCGTGACGACGCCGGCCTCGCGTTCGGCCGCGGTGAGCGTCGCGATCCGGTTCGTCGCCCCGCGGATCTTGAACGCGCCCGTCCGCTGGAAGTTCTCGAGTTTGAGGTGGACGTCGGCGCCGGTCATCTCGGAGAAGGTGTGTGACCCCTCCAGGGGCGTGTGGCGGGCGGTCTCCCGGACCCGATCGCGCGCCTCGAGGACGTCCGAAAGCGAGAGCATGGCCCCGACTGTGCCGGGAACGGTTGTAAGGGTTGTGCCGTCGACGGACGACACGACAGGACAGGGGTGCACGGCGTGTGACGTGCAGGTGTATCCGGGCGCGCGAGGAATATAAACGCCAGGTACGCACGGTGAAAGTGAAACTGGGGGACGGGAGCGGGGTGAAACTGGTGTCTGACGGACGAACGACGGTCGTCGGCCGTGGCCGAACGGACGGTCGGTGGGGAGGGTTACCGACGGAGGAGGGCGGTTACCGGTCGGCGAGCGGGACGAACTCCGTCCGGTCGGGATCGGGGCCGACGTAGCGGCTGCGTGGGCGGATCAGGCGGTTGTCCGCGTACTGTTCCAGGACGTGGGCGATCCAGCCGCCGACCCGACTCATCGCGAAGATCGGGGTGTACAGGTCGGTCGGGATCCCCATCTGGTAGTACATCGACGCCGAGTAGAAGTCGACGTTCGGCGCCAGCCCGCTCTCGGCCAGCAGGTACTCCTCGATCGTGCGGCTCATCTCGTACCACTTCATCTCGCTCGCGGCCTCGCCGAGGGCCTCAGAGCGCCCGCTCAGGATCTTCGCTCGCGGGTCCTTGACGTTGTACACCCGGTGGCCGAAGCCCGGCACCCGTCGGCCCTCCTCCAGGGCGGTTTCGATCCACTCGCGGGGCTCGAGGTCGCTCTCGTCGACTTCCTGTAACATCTCCATTACGTCCTGGTTCGCGCCGCCGTGGAGGCTCCCGGAGAGGGTTCCGATGGCGCTGGTGATCGCCGAGTGCAGATCCGCGAGCGTGCTCGCGGTGACCTTCGCGGAGAACGTCGAGGCGTTCAGCCCGTGGTCGGCGTGGAGCACGAGCGCCTGATCGAGGGTCTCCGCGAGCACCTCGTCGGGCTCCTCGCCGTTGAGCATGTACAGGAAGTTCGCGGCGTGAGAGAGCTCCTCGCGGGGTTCGACGACCGGCTCGTCGCGCCGACGGCGTTCGAACGCCGCGATCGCCGTCGGGAGTTTGGCGGTGATGTGTCGCCCCTTCCGGAAGTTCGCCTCGCGATCGATCGGATCGGCGTCGGCGTCGGGATCGAACGCCGACAGCGTCGAGACGATCGTCCGTACCGCCGCCATCGGCGACTCGTCGGCCGCGGCGAGTCGATCGACCGTCTCGAGGACGTCGTCGTCGACGTGGCGTTCGGCCGCCATCCGTTCGGAGAACGTCTCGAGTTCGGTAACGTCCGGGAGGTGTCCCTCCCAGAGTAAGTACAACACCTCCTCGTAGCTCGCCTCGCGAGCGAGCTCCTCGATGGCGTGGCCGCGGTAGACCAGTCGTCCGGCGTCGCCGTCGATCGAACTGAGCTCCGATTCAGCGACTAAGATACCCTCCAATCCCCGGTGTAGCTCCTCGGCCATGGGGCGGAGTTACCCACGACCGTGGAAAAGCATTACCTTTCGCCCGACGTGGTTCGACGAACGTTGAACCTGAGTTCGCCTGCTGACGACAATCGGGTGGCGACCGGAGCCACAGCTCGCCGATCGGTCGGTTTCCACACGCTCGGGGACACCCTTCAGAACTCGTGTTCGACCTCGTCCTCGTCGGCTTTCTGGATGATGATCTTGCCGTCTCGCACGCGGACGAACACTTCGTCACCGATGTCCATCCCCGCGACTGCGAGCTCGTCCTCGTGGAGGTTGAGGTGGACGTTGTGGTAGTTTCCGTCCTCGTCTTTAGCACCGCTCGGACTCAGCTTCTTTTTCCGAACCATCGCGGGATTCTACCCGGATCCTCGCAGTAGCATACACTTAAGTGTTTTCTACGCTGCGACGAACGTCCGCGCCGACCCGCAGTCGGCGGCGTGGCTCCCCCCGGTGGTCCGTCGGCCGGCCGCGGACGTCGGTGGTTTCCCGTACCGGGGCGGAGCACGGATTTAACGGTGTCGACGGCGGCTGGACGGGTCACCCGACAGCACAGTTAAGTACCGAAAGGGCTTAGGCCGATCCATGGCCGCTCACGGCCGGCCCGCCCTTCGGGACCTGTTCGACGAGTCGCCGACGCCCCACATCGCCCACCCGCCCCGGACCCACCACCGTGACTTCTACGTCGCCACAGACGGCTCCTACCGGCGTGGCGGCGGCGGGCTCGGCGCCGTCGTCGAAACCAGAGACGGCACCCGCGTCGCGCGGATCGCCGCGACGGACGCCCCTCCGGACAACAACGTCGCCGAGTACCGGGCGTTACACCTCGGGCTCGACGTCCTCGCGGCGCGAGCGCCGCCGGGCTCGCGGGTCGGCGTACTCGTCGATCACGACGAGCTCGCGGGCAACGTCAACGCCGCCGTCCTCGCGGGCAAACACCCGCGCTACGAGCCGCCGCGGCCGTTCTCCGTGCCGCCGGCGAGCGCGAACCACTGGCGGGGGATCCGTGCTCGACTCACCGGCTTCGCGGAGCTCCGGGCGGCCCGCATCGACAGCGACCGCAACCCCGCACACCCCCTCGCGAACGCCCCTGGCCGGTACGGTCACGTCAACCGCGAGCCCGATCGGTGCGTGCTCCCGGAGCCTCCGGAGCCGACGCCGACGGAGTTCCCGCCGCCCTCGCGCGCCGACCGCCCGAGTGGGCACGCCTCGGATTGAACCGCCACGGTTAACTCCCGGCTTCGAGCACTGGACGTCGATGAGTCTGCGCGTCGCCGTGGCCGCCCCGTTCAAGGATCGGGGGACGGATCGGCTCCGGGAGAACGAGTTCGTCGTCGCGCTCTCGCTCGATCGGCGCTGGTTCTCGCCGGATCAGTCGAAGCGGCTGATCGACGTCGCCACCCGCGAGGGGTTGCTCGAGCGAGACGGTCCCCGGCTCCGGCTCGCCGTCGACGCGGGCGAGGTGACCGTCCCGGAGGGGTTCGTCCCCGACGACGGCGTCCTCGCCGAGCGGTCGGCGTTCGAGCGCGTCCTCGACGCGTTGGTGGCCGCCGGCGTGGAGAAACACGAGGCCGTCGGCGGAATCAACGCCCTCCAGCGGGAGCTGGAGCTGACGATCGAGGCCGCGGCGGTCGTCTACGCACGCCGGGAGGGGGTCGACGTCGCCGACGTCGCGCCGGTCGCCCGCGAGGCGCTGCTCGAAGACGGTTAGTACTGCCGCGACGACGGTCGCGTATGGTCGACGACGAGATCACCGACGGCCGCCGGATCGCCGAACTCCTCGCCTCGGAGCTTGCGGGCCGCCGAGACGGCGAACTCGCCGTCCTCTCGGTGGCCGACGCCGACCGGGACGTCGAGCCGACCGTCGGCGGAGCCCGGGCGTACGACGTCGAGCGTCGTCCGCCGTCCCCGGAGGACGGAGGGGGTGACGGGGAGCCGATCCGACTCGCCCGGGCGTTCGTCCACCCCGACCGGCTCCACCTGGAGTTCCGGGTCGGGCGGGAGGCGGCGGCCGATGCGGCCCGGGACGCCAGCCTCCGGGTTCGCCCGAAGGCGACGATACCCCCGAGGACGCTCGTGTTCGTCGAACGCGGTGCCGCGGTCAAACGGGCGACGGACGTGCTTTCGGCCGCGAGCCGGTCGGTCGGGAACGACTCCCGGTGACCGTCGGCGATCGGTCAGCCGCCGATCGAGCGAGCGCCGACGGGCGTGGTGGGGTCTACGTCCAGCTCCACCATCATCTCGGCTCGCAGCTCCTCGGGCGTGCGTTCGCCACGTAACACCGCCTGTACGTGTTTGACCAGCTGCTCGCCGGCGAGGAGGTCCGAGACGCTGACGTACAACGCGCCACGCCCGAGCAGGTCGAGAGCCGTCTCGACGTCGCTCGACCGGAGGACGACGTCGGCGTCGAACCCGAACGAGGCGATGCGTCTGGAGACGGGTTCGGAGTCGACCGCGGAGACGACCAGCCGAGCGTCCTCGACGGCCGCTTTCTCCCAGGTGTACGTCTCCATCGCGTCGCCGAAGACGTACGCCTCACACTCCGAGGCGACCCGCTCTCGGCGGAGTGGATCGTTCTCGACGACGACGTACCGCTGACCGAGTGACTCACAGACCTCGACCAGCCGTCGGCCCTGTCGGCCGTAGCCGACGACGACGACGTGGTCGGCGATCCCCTCAGGGACTGCGCTCCACGCGTCTACCTTCCCGTGTCGCTCCGGGAACAGCCCGCGGTCGGCCAGGGCGCGGTAGATCCCCTCGTTGTACCGCTGGCTGAGACTCGAGGTGATCATCGTCGCCGCCGCAGCGAGGATGATCGCGTCGAACACCGACTGGCTCAACAGCCCGATCAGAAGCGCCTCGATCGCGATGATGAGCGCGAACTCGCTGACTTGGTCGGTGTGGAGGCTGGTCAGGGCCGCCGAGCGGCTCTCGTACCCCTGATAGATCAGGATCGCGGTGGTCACCGCCGGCTTCACGACCGCCGTGAGCACCACGAGAACGCCGGCGAGCAGGAGCTTCTCGACGGACTCGGCGGTGCCGGTCTCGACGAACGGCAGCACGACCAACGCACCGACGGTCACGAAGAAGATGGCGACGAAGAAGTCCCTGATCGAGTCGAGCCCGTTGAACAGGCCGAGATACGCGGCGGGGTCGTGCCGGACCGCGAGGCCGGCGGCGAACGCGCCGACGACGATCGAGACGCCGGCGAGCTCGGCCGCGCCGACGAACATCACGAGCAACGAGACGACCCCGATGATCATCAGCTCGTCCGAGCCGCCCGCGAGCCGGCCGATCAGATCGAACAGGTAGCGGTTGACGACGATGGCGACGACCAGCAGGGCCACGCCGTAGCCGACCTGCGTCGCGATCGGATCGGCCGCGAGCGTGCCGGCACCGACCACGAGCACGAAGACGATGGCGACCAGATCCTGGACGAGCTGGATCGACTGGGCCAGCCGACCGCGGACGAGTTCCATCCTGATCTCCGACTCGAGCAGCGCCGTGCCGACGATCGTCGAGGAGAGCGCCGCGGCGACGCCGAGGTAGATCGCCTCCCCGGGTGCCACGCCGAGGGCGACCCCGATTGCGGTTCCGAGACCGCCCAGGACGGCGATCTGTGCGAACGCGGCGATCTCGCTGTCCGCGAGCACCGTCCGGACGGCGTCGAGCTGGATGCCGATACCGAAGCTAAACACGAGCAGGGCGATGCCGTACTGTGCGAGCTCCAACACGAGGTCCTCGTCGACGAACCCGCCCGCGACGATCCCCGCGATGATCAAAAACGGGACGGTCGGCAGATCGAACCGGTTCGCCACCAGCAAGAACGGCCCCGCGACGATGAAGAGAATCGAGACGGCGGTGAGCAGCTCGCTCATCGGAACCACCCCGGGTGCGCCACGACCGTCGG
>PUPA01000240.1 GCA_003552885.1 Natrialbaceae archaeon | reverse complement strand
CGCCACGAGGTGATGATGAAAGTCGACAGCGACCGACCGGAGGGGGCCATAGCGGAGGTGTTCACCCCCGGTTACGAGATGGCCGGAAAGGTCATCCAGAGCGCCCAGGTGACCGTGAGCAACGGCGAGCTGGTCGCCCAGGACGACGCCGAGACCGACGACGAGGCCGAAGACGCCGACGAGACCGACGGCGAGGAGACCGGAGACGGCGAGGCGGGCGGCAGTGAGTCCGACGACGCCAGGGTTGGCGATGGAGCCGACGACGCCGAGGCTGGCGACGAGGCCGACGACGGCGACGCCGTCGCGCTCGGCGGAGAGGTGGCCGACGGGTCGACGAGCGAGGCCGGCCCGGCCGGGAACGGTGGACCGGACGGTGGGGGCCACGCGCCCGACGGCGACGCCGACGGGAACGACGGTGGCGAGGACGCGGACGAGGACGGCAGTCCGGAGCCCGGTGGTGGGGACGACGAGGGAGGGACGACCGGCGACGGCTCCAAGGAAGGTGCGACCGGCGACGGCTCCGGGGAGAACGCGTCCTGATCGCCGTTCAGGGGTGCGGTCGGCCCTCCCCGTGCCCGGGTCGAAACGAACGCAGCCCTTAACCATCGTCCGGTCCAACCCCGAACGATGACCGACCGAGAGGACGATCGCGACCACCGCTTCTCCGAGGGCGCAGGGTTCGGCGATCCGTACGAGGAGTTCGACCTCGACCCGCCCGAACTCGACGTCGACCCGTCGAAGGTCGACCCCGTCGACTCCCGGGTCGTCTCGGACCTCCTCGACGAGCGTCAGCTGAGCGACGCGGTCGACGCCGAGGAGCTGCTCGAGGTCGGACTCGGCTACGTCGAGATAAACCGGTTCGAGCAGGCCACCGGGACGTTCGAGCGTGCGGCCCGGTTCGCCGAGGACGACGGTCTCGAACAGGAGGCCTGGGTGAACAAGGGCGTCGCCCACGCCGAACTCGAGGAGTACGACGAGGCGATCGGTGCCTACCGCGAGGCGCTGGCGATCGACGACGCGAGCAAGCACGCGGCCACCGCCGAGACAAACCTCGCGTACGCCCTCTGGGAGTTCGGCGAGACGACGGAGGCGCTCGAGCACGCCGAACGCGCCGTCGAGGTGGACGAGCGGTTCGCACAGGCGTGGTACAACCGGGCGTTCTTCCTCCACGAGCGCGGGCTCGACGAGGAGGCCCTCCGCTGTATCGACAACGCGATCCGCCTGGGGATGCACGACGCACCCGCACTCGAGGAGAAAACGCGGATCCTCGAGGCCCTCGGTGAGTACGACGAGGCCGAGGCCGTCGCCGAGGAGGCGAACGAACTGCGCGAGCGCGCCGAACAGCGGCTCGTCGAGGCCCGTGACGGGCGCGAGTGAATGATCGTCAACGAACGGGAGACGCCGGAGGGGCTTTTGGTCTCCGTCTGCGATCGGGAGCTCATCGGGGAGACCTTCGAGGAAGGTGAGATCTCCCTGACGGTCACCGAGGAGTTCTACGGCGGCCAGGAGGCCGACGAGACCGCCGTCGCGGAGAGTCTCGCGCGGGCGACGGTCGCGAACATCGTCGGCCGGCGGGCGGTGGGCCTGGCCGTGGCCGAGGGGTTCGTCGACGAGAAGAACGTCCTCGAAGTCGACGGCACCCACCACGCCCAGTTGCTGTGGCTTTGATCCGGACGGAGTGGTGATTTCCCGGCGAGACGGAGTGGTGATTTCCCGGCGAGACGGAGGGGTGATTTTCCAGCGAGACGGAGGGGTGACCCCGTGTCCACGAACGGCGTCACCCCTACAACCATATGCGACTGGACGGTGTGGGTTCGAGTCACATGAGCTCGTTTCTCGTCCTGTACGGGACCGGTGAGGGACAGACCGCGGCCGTAGCCGAGCGGATCGCGGGCGTGATCGGCGGCCGGGGCCACGACGTCGAGACGGCCGACGCCGAGACGCTGCCGTCGGGGTTCGACGTCGGGGAGTACGACGCCGTCGTCGTCGGCTCGTCGATCCACGTGGGTGACCACCACGAGGACGTCGTCACGTTCGTCCGCGAACACCGCGACCGCCTCGAGGAACGCCCGACGGCGTTCTTCCAGCTCTCGCTGTCCTCGGCGGTCGACGACGCGAAGCGGCGAGCGGAGGCGGCCCGTTACGTCGAGGAGTTCCTCGCCGAGACCGGCTGGGAGCCCGATAGAATCGCCCGTTTCGGCGGTGCGCTCCGGTACTCCGAGTACGGCTTCCTGAAGCGGGTGGTGATGAAACGGATCGCAAAGCGGGCGACCGGCGACACCGACACCTCCCGAGATTACGAGTACACCGACTGGGCGGCGGTCGAAGCGTTCGCCGCCGACGTCGCCGCGTTCGTCGAGGATCGTCTGGGCGTCGATCCGGCCGCCGACGCCGGCTGAGGGGGCGCCGCGGCTTTATGTACCGTGGCGCGGCCAGAGGGGGCATGATCGACGGCTCGATCCACGTGCTCGCGGGCGACTGTACGGTCATCGTCGACGGCGTCGACCGCGAGGAGTACCGCGGCCGGCTGACGACGATCGTCAAACCGGACAACACCGTCCTGGTCCACGATGTCGACGGCTACCAGCCGGTCGCCTGGCTCACCCGCGCCGACAGCGTCTCCGGCGACCCCGGCGAGGGGTTCACGCTCGTCGCCAGAAAGGACGACCAGACGCTCCGGATCGCCGCCCACGACCGGGACGGCTTCGGCCAGTACCCGGCCTCGGCGGCGGGCGTCCCCGTCGGCGACTGCCCGGCGTGTGGCGGCGCGCTCGTCCACGGCTCCGAGGTCTGCTGTGTCGACTGTGGGGACCGGTATCCCGTGCCGGCGGACGCGACGATCCTCACCGACCGCTGTGGGTGTGGCCTCCCGCGGATGCGCGTCGAACGCGGGCTCGCCTTCCGGCTCTGTATCGACCGGTCGTGTGAGTCCCTCGACGACGCGGTCCGGGAGGCGTTCGACCACGAGTGGAGCTGTCCGAACTGCGAGGGCTCGTTGCGGATCCTCAGACGTGGCGGGCTGATCGCCGGCTGTGAGAACTATCCGGAGTGTGAGACCGGCTTCGCGATCCCCGCGGGCATCGTCGACGGCGAGTGTCCCTGCGGGCTCCCGACGTTCGACACCCCCGGCGGTCGGCGCTGTCTCGACGCCACCTGCGGGCGTCTGCACGCACCGGCCCCACCGGAGCCGTAAGCAGCCAGTGGCGGCCGGCGATCGGCCGATTCGGAGGCCATTAGTGCTCCCACGACCGAGCCCCGGTATGGCACTCGAGGGACGGCTGGAGGGTGAACTCGTCCGGGTCGGCGGCGACGCCCGCCAGCGGTACCACGACGCCCGGGGCTATGGCTACCCGCTGTCGGGCGACGAGGTCGCCCTCTCGCCGGTCGAGGCCGCCCACCTGCTGTTCAGGGGGGACCTCGCGGCGGTCGTCGCCGACGGCGACCGGCTCGGGTTCCGGGGGTTCGCCGCCCGCGAACCCGGCGTCGACTTCGGGCTCCGGTTTCTCGTCTACGCCGACCTCCGCTCGCGGGGGTTCTACCTCGCGCCGGCCGCCGAGCCGTGGCTCGACGACCCTCCCGAGGCCGACTTCGCCGTCTTCCCCAGGGGGAAGGGGCCGGACGACGGCGAGGTCGCCTACGCCCTGCGGGTCGTCGGCGAGCGAACCGACGTCCCCGCCGCGACGCTGCGCCCGGGGACGCTCGCGGTCGTCGACGAGGAAAGCGAGATCACCTACCTCTCGGTCGAGCGGGCCGACCCCGAGGGGGCGACGGTCTACGAGCTCCCCACGGCCGTCGAGGCCGATCTCCTCTCCGATCGGGTCGTCCTCTGGGAGCCGCCAGCGGGGCTGTACGAGCGGGCCTTCTTCGGCCAGCCCCTCGAAGGGCGGGAGTACGAGGAGCCGACCTTGCAGTGTTCGCTGGTCGAAGCCGCCCACCTGTCGGCGGCAGGAGCGATCGACCTCGCGGTGACGACGGCCTGCGAGCGCGGGCGAGCCGTCGAAGGCGAGCGGTTCGACCGACGGCTCCGGGTGTACGCCGAGTTGCGCGACCGTGGGGTCGTCCCGAAGACCGGCTACAAGTTCGGCGCGGACTTCCGGACGTACGCCAACGTGGAGAGCGTCGACGCCCTCGGCCACTCGGAGTTGCTGGTCCGGGTGCTCCCCGCCGACCACGTCTTCGAGCCCCGAGATCTGGCCCTCGACGTCCGGCTCGCCCACGGCGTCAGAAAGCGGATGGTGTTCGCGCTGGTCGACGGTGGGATCGAGTGGCTCGCCGTACAGCGGCTGACGCCCTGATCCGATCGTCGGCCGGCGGCTCGAATCGAGCCTCATCTATTAAATGGGTTCGTGGGCAACTCAACCCATGTTCGAGAAGTCGACCTGGATCCGCCTTCCCCGGAACGTCGTCGTCGGCCACGGCGTCCGGCGGCGCGCCGTCGAGGTCGTCGCGGACCTCCACCTGGAGGGACGGCCGCTTTTGATTACCAGCCCGACCCCGAAGCGGATCGCGGCGGATCCGATCGCCGAGGCGTTCCGGGAGGTGGGCATCGAGCCGACGCTCGTCACGATCGAGACCGCGAGCTTCGGGGCCGTCGAGCGGGTCACCGAGGCCGCCGAACGCGAGGACGTCTCCTTCCTCGTCGGCGTCGGCGGCGGCAAGCCCATCGACATCGCGAAGATGGCGAGCGATCACCTCGGGATCGGCTTTCTCTCCGTGCCGACGGCCGCGAGCCACGACGGCATCGTCAGCAGCCGCGGATCGGTTCCCGAGGGCGACAGCCGCCACAGCGTCGCCGCCGAGCCGCCGCTCGCGGTGATCGCCGACACCGAGGTGCTCGCGGAGGCCCCCTGGGAGCTGACGACCGCCGGCTGTGCGGACATCATCTCGAACTACACCGCCGTGATGGACTGGCGGCTCGCCCACCGGCTGAAAGACGCCGAGTACTCCGAGTACGCCGCCGCGCTCTCGGAGATGACCGCCGAGATCC
Source organism: Natrialbaceae archaeon (assembly GCA_003552885.1). Classification (GTDB taxonomy): domain Archaea; phylum Halobacteriota; class Halobacteria; order Halobacteriales; family Natrialbaceae; genus Tc-Br11-E2g8. The sequence continues at coordinate 1,378 of PUPA01000240.1, read as the reverse complement.
TCGTCGACAACGCCGACCTCATCCGACCCGGGCTCGAGGAGTCCGCCTGGGTCGTCACCAAGGCGCTCGTCTCCTCGGGCGTGGCGATGTCGATCGCGGGCTCCTCCAGACCGGCCAGCGGCGCCGAACACCTCTTTTCCCACCAGCTCGACACCCTCGCGCCGGGGGTGGCCTTACACGGCCACCAGGTCGGCGTCGGCGCGATCATGACTGCGTACCTCCACGGCGGCGACCGGGGTATCTGGCGGGAGATCCGTGCGGCCCTCGAGAGCATCGACGCGCCGACGACGGCCGCGGCTCTGGGTGTCGACGGGGAGACCGTCGTCGAGGCGCTCGCGACCTGTCACGAGATCAGGGATCGGTACACGATTCTCGGGGACGGGATGGAGCGGGAGGCCGCCCGCGAGGTCGCCAGACGGACGGGCGTCGTGGAGTGACGGGGCGACGAGCGGCTCACAGCTCCCCGGCCAGAACACCGGGCGATCGGCTCACAGCTCTCCGGCCAGGTAGACCCCGAGGTAACCCCCGAGGGCGCTGAGTCCGACGACGTACGCGAGCACGAACGGCAGGGAGATCACGAGCACGACCAACGCGAAGACGCTCGCACCCAGCGCGAAGATCCCGAAAAACAGCGCCGCGAGCGCGCCGAAGACGAACACCGGGAGCGTGGCGATCAGCCCGGAGATGGCGCCGACGCGGACGCCGTCGCCTCGCTGGAGGTAGCCGGCCACCGCGCCGCCGGCGACCGGCGAGAGGAGGGTGAAAGAGAGCAAGACGGTGACGACCGCGCCGATCAGGGCGTTGAGCAGCGTGTTGGGTTCGGAGGACATGGCCTCCGGTTTCCCGGCGATCGTGATACGCGTTTTCGTTCGTCGTCGACGCGTCCGTTCCGTCGACGCGGACGTCGCCTCCTCGTTACTCCCCGAGGTGGGAGCGATACCCTTTCGGCTCGAAGCCACGCCGACAGATGACCCGTTTTCGGCCCACCGTGATCGCGCTGATCTGGTCGTCGGCCTCCATCTCCGCGACCACCCGTTCGAGGCGGTCGTCCGACCAGCCGGTCTCTTCGAGTGCGGTCGTCTCGTCGACGCGCCCGCCGCGTTTGACCAGCAGCCGGAGGATCTTGTCCTCGTCGGGCAGCTCGTTCTCGTCGACGCCGTACTCGAACTGATCGGCGTAGCTCAGCGTCCGGTCGTCCGTCTCCTCCGGTTCGTCGGCATCCTGCGATTCGTCCGCATCCGACTGCCAGAGCCCCGAGAGCCGCGTCCAGAGTCTATCTAAACCCATCGTTGTCGATCACCACCGTGCCGGTTCGCCACTGGCCGAGTACGTCCGTGGCGGTTATGTTCGTTCCGGCAGCCGCCGAGATCCGTCACGT
>PUPA01000171.1 GCA_003552885.1 Natrialbaceae archaeon | reverse complement strand
GTCGCTGTCGACCGCGGTGGAAATCGATTTGCGTCCCGACGGCGTACCCCCGACCGGCCGATGACGACACACCCGATCCGAGCCGGTCTCGGCAGCCGGCCGTGAGGACCCCTATGAGTGCAGAGGCCGCTATTTTTGACGGTAGACGGCGTCTCTGAGGGAATCTAGTCGTGGCCACGGTAGACATAGGCCCCAGTCAGTTTGTTGCTGACCACGCTTTTATTACCGATAGGGCGCGAAAACCCGTCTATGAGCATCGTTCGGGACCCCGCGCACAGTGACGGTGCCCCGACCATCGAGGGGACCGGCATTCGCGTGAAAGATGTCGCGGTGGCATACGAGCACAGCGGGTACGAACCCGACGAGATCACCCAACTGTATCCGAATCTCTCACTCGGTGACGTCCATCGCGCCCTCGCGTACTATTACGACAACATCGACGATTTCCGACCCGCCGAGTCTGCTACGGCATGAGGCCGCTGTACTGTGATGAGAGTATCTGGGTTCCGGTCGCGGATGGACTCCGCCGTCGTGGCTGGACCGTCTATACAGCTCGTGACGAAGGACGACTGGGCGACCCCGACCGGGAACATCTCTCGCACGCGGTCGAGAAGGACTGGATTCTGGTGACGTTCGACGACGACTTCCTTTCGCTCGTCGAGGGTTCCGGATTCGAACACGCCGGTATCGTTTACGTTCAGCAGGCCGGTCGAGACATCGGGGATGTCGTGAAAGCGGTCGACGCGCACCTCGAATCACGTTCTGAAGACGACCGTAATATCCACTACTGCTGATTGATCAAGGGACGACAGCGACGAGCTCTTGCTAGCTGTGAAGGGCAGAACAACGGGGCCAGAGGGCTCTATAGATACGGTGAACACATTCACTATGGACAGATTGTGAGTCGTGAGTGCCGAGGGCGCCATTTTTCACGGTAGAACGCGTCTCTAAGGGGAGCTGATCGCGGCCACGGTAGACAGAGACCCCAGCAGGATCAGCCACGACTACGCCGGATCGGACGCTGCGACCGACTGCAAGAGCAATCCCGAACCACGGCCGAAGACTGATGAGTGCGTATATCCGAGTATACGACACATGAGCAAAACGGTTCGTATCTCCGAAGAGTTCCACGAGTTCGTGAAGGCTCACAAGCGCGAAAACGAGACGATGGAAGAGACGCTTCGCCGGCTCATCGGGGGGCCCCATCCCGAGGACGTCGCCGGAATACTCTCGTCAGAAACGGCGACGGCAATGCGAGATCGGCTCGAAAACAAGCGCACGACCGATGCCGAAACGAAGCACGAGCTCCGGGAGCGATTCGAGTGATCCTCGATACGTCGTTCCTGATCGACCTCTTCGACGGTCGCGAGAGGGCGTTCGACAAAGGCGTCGAACTCTCCGAGTCGAAGACCGTTCAGCGGGTTCCGTCACCGGCCGTCATGGAGCTCTCGTACGGTGCCGAGTTCGGCGACGATGACGAACGCAGGAACGTCAGAAACGCGCTCCGGATGTATCCGGTCGTCGAACAGACCGAGACGATAGCTCATCGTGCCGGACAGCTGCTCGCGAAAGCTGACCAGCAGGCCGACGGTGAAAGCGGTATCGACAAAGTCGATCCGATGGTTGCAGCAGTCGCAGACATCTACGACGAACCTGTCCTCACGGCGAATATAGAGCACTTCGGTAGGCTCGGGGTCCAGGTCGAGTCGTACTGAGCTGTGGATAGATCGTGAGTCGTGGGTGCCGAGGCCACCGATTTAGCCACTGTTCTCGAGGCTGCAGCTATGCCAGGGCGTCCAGGAAGCGACCGTCGGGCTGTGAAGGGAGCGAACGTTCCAGCCACGGCCCCATCGAGCCAGAGGAGTTCGTCTCCCAGTTTTCGGTGATCATCAACTCGTGCGGTGATCGTCGCTAAGGGGCGATAGTCGCCTCTCTCAGCCGTACGCGGGAAACCTCGAATCCGAATCCCTCGGTTCGTTCTCCGGTCAACCAGCCGTCGGTCGGAACCGACCGCACAGTCGACCGGCCCATCCTGAGAAGGCGCCGGTCGCGATCAACTCGAGGGTGGGTGGACGCCGAGAAACTCGAACGGTTCGGTCTCGACGAGGTCGTCGGTGACGTCGCCGGCGAAGACGTTCGCCTGATTCTCGCCGAGCGACAGCGATCGAACGTCGGCGTCGAAGTCGACCCCGTCGAGGTCGAGCCAGAAGACGTTCGGCGAGAGCGCCGACTCGAAGTAGTAGCGTCGGTCCCGGTGATCGGCGACGGTGCGCCAGCGCGTCGAGGAGATGTGCGGTTCCTCCGGCGTGCTGATCCCGTAGGGCACGGAGACGTTGCGGATCGCACCGAAGACGCTCGCCGTCGCGGTTCGGCGATCCTCGGTCTGGGGAATCGCGTCCACGTAGAAACTCGCCCGGGCGAATCGATCGGCCGGGCGGTTCGTCCCCGGCAACATGACGGTTCCGCCGATCTCAGACCAGTACGCCTCGAGTGCGAGCTGCCGGTCGAACGGCGGGGAGTTCGTCATCACCCGATAGTCCCGATCGTGGTGGATCGTCAACTCGCCGTCGACGTACTCGAAGACGGCGCTGTCACCCGCGGCGTCCGAGACGGACAGGTGTAACGTGGCCAACCGCCCTTCGTCCGGAATCTCGTCGGAGACGACGACGAACCCCTCGTTCCGGTGAGCCTCGACCGCCTCCGCGACCGTCCCGAAGTTGTCGAGGACGTACTGGGCCCACAGCGAGATCGACATGGCGGGCGTCTCGCCGTCCCAATCGGGATAGTCGGATTCGGTGAGCCACAGCAGGTTCGCGACCAGACCGGCCTCGTTCATCCCGTCGGTCGTCGCGATGTCGTACGCGGAGGCGACGACGCTGCCGTACTCGGACGTCCACTCGACCGAGGCCGGCCCGGCTTCGCCCGTTCGTTCCGTTCCCCGTGGAAACACCCAGAGGTTGGTGCCGATCTCGTCGTGCCAATCCATCGACCGACCGGTGAGCACGATGTCCTCGGCTCCGAGGTACACCAGTCGCGTGCACATCTACCGTCCCCCTCCGGTCTCGCGGCCGCCGTCCGTCCCGGACTCGTCCATGATTCCGTCCTGCCCCGAGCAGGGGTATAAATCGCTTCCAGGCCGAGCTGATACGTCACAGCCGGCTATGTGTCCACGCCTCGCGTCCGGGAACGACGACGGACGCCGTCCCGCCGGACGATCCCCGGGGAGGGTGACACGACGCCGCTGGCTTCGGGGCTCGAGCCAGGGTGGGTGGACGGCCTACCGGAGGTGTCCCGTCGTCGGCTCGAGGTGTTCCGGCGTCGGTTCGAGGTGTTTCGACTCCGGTTCGGGAACTCACCGGCCGAGGGAACCCCGACGGTGCCACGGAATCCGGGAATCGACCGACTGCGGCCCGGTTTCCGGGATGAACGATACGTGGTTTTATCGTCCCCCGTGACCCATCGGGGAGCGTGACAACGCTGGTCGTCTGTCTCGATCGGAACGACGACGTCGGCCGGAAGACCGGCCTCCAGACCCCCATCGTCGGCTGGGAGGCCGTGCGGGCGCTGGTCACCGACGTCGGGCTCGCGGATCCGGAGGATTCGGGGGTGAACTCGCTGCTCGAGACCCTCCGGGTCGCCCAGAGCCTCCGGGACGGCCACGAGGAGGCGGTCGTCGCGGTCGTCAGCGGCGACCGGGAGTCGGCGGTGAGCGCCGACCGGGCGGTCGCCCGCCAGGTCGACGAGCTCGTCGCGGAGTACGAACCCGACTCCGCGGTGGTGGTCATCGACAGCGCGGAGGACGAGCGGCTGGTGCCGATCGTCGAGAGCCGGGTCCGGGTCGACTCCGTCGACCGCGTCGTCGTCCGCCAGGCGCGGGACATCGAGTCGACGTACTACCTGCTCAAACAGTTTCTCGCCGACGAAGAGCTGCGCCAGACGGTGCTCGTCCCCATCGGACTCACGCTCCTCGTCTTTCCGATCCTCGCCTGGGGGTGGAGCGTCGCCGGCGGCGCGGCCGCGATCACCGCCGTCATCGGCCTCTTTTTGCTCTACAAGGGGTTCAGCGTCGACGAGATTCTGACCGGGCTGGCCCGCCGCGTCCAGGAGTCGCTGTACGCGGGCCAGGTGTCGGTGGTCACCTACGTCGTCGCCGGCGGGCTCACCCTCGTGGGCCTGTTCGTCGGCGCCCTCGGCGTCTCGGGGCTGGAGGGGGGCCAGGGGGTGGTCGTCCCCGCGATGGCGTTCGCGTTCGAGGGGGTGCCGTGGCTGGCGATGGCCGCCCTGACCGCCAGCGCCGGCCGGCTGCTCGACGAGGTGATCCGCGAAGAACCCCTCCGGACGTCGTATCTCACCCTCCCGTTCATCATCGTCTCGGTCGGACTGATCGTCCGGGGCTTCTCGGCGTTCTTCCTCGAACAGCAGGGCGTGATCGACGCCTTCGTCGTGCCGGCGGTCTCACTCGGCGCCCTCGAGGTCGCCAGCTTCGAGATCGCCCCCGGCGAACGGCTCGCCCTGTTCGTCGCCGCCGGCTTCCTCGTGAGTCTCGCCGGCGTCCGGATCGCGGCGGCGTTCAACGGCGCCGAAGAGGAGACGACCAAGCCGGAGACGACGGGGGCCGACACCACCGAGGAGACCGAACTCGCCGACGGCAGCGGCCGGAGCGACGAGCCGAGGGCTGATCGGTAGCCATTTGCCGACGGATCGCCACCTCCAGCCATGACCGACGACGGCGGCTGGGTCTCACTTTACTCCGGGGGGAAAGACTCCTCCTGGGCGCTGTACTGTGCACTCGAGTGTGGCCTCGACGTCAGGCGGCTGCTGACCGTCCACCCGACCGGGGACTCCTACATGTACCACGTGCCGGCGACCGAGCTCGCGTCGCTGGCCGCCGAGAGCGTCGGCATCGAACACGTCGACATCGACCCGGGGGAGCTCGACGCCGAGGGGATCCGGGAGTCGGGGGCCCAGGGCGACGCCGAGATCGAACCACTCGAGGCCGCCCTCCGGGGGCTCGACGACGAGCTCGACGGGGGCCTCGCTGGCGTCACTGCCGGCGCCGTCGAGAGCGAGTTCCAGACGAGCCGGATCGAGGCGATGTGCGATCGTCTCGGCTGTGAGCTGTACGCCCCGCTGTGGCGCGAGGATCCCCGCGGGCTCGTCGACGCCATGCTCGCGGCCGGCTTCGAGATCCTGATCGTCCAGGTCGCGGCCGCGGGTCTCGACGAGTCGTGGCTCGGACGCAGGATCGACGAACGGACGGTCGCGGACCTCGAGGAGCTACACGAGCGGTACGGCGTCCACCTCCTCGGCGAGGGTGGGGAGTTCGAGACGCTGGTCGTCGACGGACCTCACATGGACCGCCGGATCGACCTCGAGTACCGCACGGAGTGGGACGGGACGAGGGGGCGGATCCGGGTCACGGACGCGACGCTCGAGTGAGCGGGGCGTCGTGGCCCCGGGCGGAGGACCACCCCAATCACGACGGACCGAGGGCCCCGCCGATCACGACGGGGAGACGGCCGCGACGGCTCTGACCGGCGAGCCGTCGGCGTCCTCGATCGGCAGCGGGAAGGCGTAGAGGCGAAACCGGTCGAGTCCGGCGAGGTTCGTCAGGTTCTCGAGGATGAACCGCTCCGCGCCGAGCAGCCGGGCGTGGGTCGGGAACCCGCTCGGCTCGTCGTCGATCGCGTTCGGCGACGGCGTCGGGTCGGGGTTCAACGCGTCGACGCCGACGCTCCAGCCCGCTCGCACGCAGCGGTCGGCCGCCTCCGGGGTCAGGTACGGGTGATCGAGGTAGCGGTCGGTCCCCCAGTGGGCGTCCCAGCCGGTCCGGACGACGAGGAGGTCGCCGGCGTCGTCCCCGGGGAGCGCGTCCGGGCCGATCGGGGTCCGTGGCTCCCGGCCGGTGCAGTCGACGACGCGCGCGTCGAAGACGAACCGGCCGACGTCGTGTTCGTCGAGGCTCGATCCCGCCGGCTCGGTGTGGCTCGGCGCGTCGACGTGGGTCCCCGAGTGGCTCCCACAGGCGAGCGCGCTCACGCGGTAGCCGTCGTCGTCGACCGTCGCCGCCGGCGAGACGTCGACGGGCGGATCGCCGGGGTACGTCTGGATGCCCGAACTGATCGGCTGGGAGAGATCACGGAACACGTGGGGAGGTCACGCCGGACGGGGAAAACGGTTCGCCGACCGTCGGGCCACCGCGGCGCCGCCCTACATGTATCCCAGATCCCGGAGCCGGGCCATGAGCTCCTCTTTGTCCTGGGCACGACCGGCGCGCTCAGTGGTCCCCTCGAGGTCCTGGAGCCAGGCGGGCTCGGGGTCCGAGCGTTCGGTGCTGACCTCGCTGCCGAGGGAGCGAAACCCCTCCCAGTACTTCGGCGAGACGGGCAGATCCGCGGGGG
>PUPA01000093.1 GCA_003552885.1 Natrialbaceae archaeon | reverse complement strand
TTGCCGACCACCGACACCGCGTGGGGCCCGTCGAGATCGAGGTACAGCGGGGCTCCCTCGCTGCCGTCGAGCGCGCGATACCGTCCGAGGTGGCCGACCTGGACCGGTTCGGCGTCCGAGCCGCGTCCGATGACGAAACTCATGAGCCGGTCTCGTCCCGCCACCGTACTTGAACTCCGGTGTGAGAGTTTAAGTGGGATAGAGCGGCCAGCGGCGGTATGAGTTCGAAACCGCCGACTCGGGGACGATCGTTCGCCGACGACGACCGCGCGATCGAGGGGCTGCCGATCAGGCTCGTGATCGCGCTGATCGTCGGCGTCGTGTCGCTGGGGATCATGCTCCAGATCCTCGGCGGGATCGATACGTTCGAGACGGGAACCGAGGTTGACGTTGAGTTCGAGCAAGCGGCGATCGATCCGGGCGACGACGAGGTCAGTGTCTTCGTCGTCGACGACGACGCGAACGAAGTCACCGGTGCAGTCGTGATTGCAGAGCCGGGTGCCAATGCACGGATGGACGGTGCGATAACCCAGGAAACGGGGGACTGCCCAGAGTGTGAAGACAACGAGGTGGAGCTGGATTTCGGTGACGCCGGGTTGGAGCTCCCACCTGATGCGACGACCGGAGAGATCGAGTTCTCCGTTCAACCACCCGCAGATTCCAACTGGGAGGACGAGGAGACGAACAACCGGTTGTTGATCGTCGAAGGGGGAACCTCGTGAGACGGACCGCTGTGAGTCGGTTCCGACGGAGTCGAGGAACGATCGCAGCTACTCATGTAAAAAGTTACCGTACTCCGTACGAGCCCGCGGTGAAAGACCAACGGCCGAGACTTCGAGAATGAAAACGTGCGCGTCCGTTACGACTGTCGTTCTGCTGATCTGTGCGTTCGGACTCCTCTGTGGTGGAGCGGCCGCCGAAGCGGCAGGGGAAACTCATAACATGAGCGGGGAAGGGATCGCGGACGATCCGTATATCATCACCACCGTTGAGGAGCTACAGGCGATAGATCGGGATCTCGACGCCCACTACGTGCTTGAAACGGATCTCGACGCGAGTCGAACCGAAGCGTGGAACGCCGGGGACGGATTCGAGCCGATCGGGAGCTCGCAAGATGGCTCGTCGTTCACCGGAAGCTTGGACGGACAGGGACACAAGATATCGAACGTATTTGTCGAGACGACCGGAGATAACGTCGGATTGTTCAGCGAAATCGATGGCACGGTATCCAACCTGAGTGTCGAGGGCGCTCGGGTTCGAAGCACCGGGGATCAGGTCGGTATCCTAGTGGGGAGGACCGAAGGGGACATACTGAACGTCTACACGTCCGGCCGGGTGGAAGGGGCGGAGCGCGTCGGCGGGCTCGCCGGACACGTTTCCGATGGTGGTACAGTCGAGCGAACGGGCAGCGACGCGACGGTTTTCGCTGACGAACTGGCCGGTGGACTGGTCGGGCTCTCCCGAACGGAACACTCGATCACTGAATCCTACTCGACCGGTGAAATACACGGAGGCGGGATAGTCGGTGGGTTGGTGGGTGGCGTCCGAAGCGGTTCGGAGGTGAAATTGACCTACACGACGGCGGATGTAGAACGATCCGAAGGTGACAACGCCGGTTCGTTGGTGGGAGGCATCGGGGGTGCAGGTGGTCCAGGAATCGTTTCGGACACGTACGCAACCGGAACGAATCCCCTGGGGGCCGGTATCGTTTCGTTCGTTCAGCGGCCACCGGTTGCGAGCTACTTCGACACCGAGACGGTGAATTCGACGGCAGCTCCGGACGTCGGAAAGGCACTCGAAACCGCGGAGATGACCGGTGCCGACGCCGAGGAGAACATGGGCCTCGACTTCGAGAACTACTGGACTGCGACCGACGAGTACCCCGTCCTCCGCTGGCAGGTCGAGGACGTCGAGCTGCAGCTCCCCCGGCGTTCACTCGGCGAGGGCGAGACCGTTCCCGTCACCGTCGCGCTCACCCTGGACGACGGCTCGACGGTCAGTGCCACGGAGGTCGCCCACTACGACGCCGAGGCGGCCGTCGCCGACGTCGTGGACGGACGGCTCGAGGCGAACTCGATCGGTGAGACGGAGCTCGTCGCGACCGTCGCCGGCGAACGCGACTCGGTCACCGTGGAGGTCCTCGAACCCCCGGAGATCGAGCTCGTCGACGCCGAACTCGACGTCGAGGCCGCCGTCGAGGGAACCCCCGTCGGGGTCGAACTCACCCACGAGAACGCCGGCAGCCCCGGCTCGGAGGCCGTCGAGGTGTCCGTCGACGGCGACCGGGTCGTGCGCTCGGCCGCCCGGCTCGACGCCGGGGAGACCGCAACCGAGCGGCTCCGCTGGAGCGCCGACGGGTCCGGTCCCGTGGCGCTCGGCGATGCGGACGAGCCGCTCGGCGAGCTGGCCGTCGTCGAACCCGACGCCCTCACGCTCGAATCCATCGAACTCCCCGAGGAGGTCCCGCGGGGGGAGTCATACGAGATCGACCTCGAGTTCACCAGCGAGCTCGATCGGGAGGTACGCGACGGCGTCGAGCTCCGCGTCGACGGGGAGCTGGTCGCCGAGGAGGTCCTCACCGTCGACGCGGGCGGCTCGACCGAGACGATCGTCCACGACAACGACGCGGTCGGCACCGTCACCCACGTCCTCGATCGGGGGGAGGACGTCGAGACCGGGACCGTCGAGGTCACGGAGCCGGCCGCGTTCGCGATCGAGGAGCTGGCCGCCCCGGAGACGATCGAGGAAGGCGAGCGCGGAACGGTGACGGCGACGGTGGCGAACGTCGGTGGGGCAGAGGGTGACGGCGAGGTGGTGCTCTCGGTCGACGGCGAGCGAGCCGACGACGAGTCGGTCGCGCTCGAGGCGGGTGTGACCGAACGGCTCAGCTTCGAGGTGCCGTTCGACGAGGGCGGCGACGTGGCGATCGCAGTCGAGACGTCGGACGATAGCCACGAGGCGACCGTGACCGTCGACACGCTGGACGAAGAGGGGACGGACGACGCGCCGGACGAGGGGGACGCCGGGGAAGCGACGGACGACGACGGGGAGGGTGCCCCGACGGACCGAACTAATGGGTTCGGAGCGGCAGTCGCCCTCCTCGCGGTTTCACTCGTCCTCGTGGCTCTTATCGAGGTCCGCGGAAGCCACGGCTCACGGGCGTGAGGACCCGTTGTCTATCAGTAGACGTAGAGCACGAACAACGTGAGCCCGACGCCGAAGGCGGTCCCGCCGAAGACGGCGAACGCGAGCCCGATCGTCGGGTCCCACTCGAGTAACACGAGCAGAGCGACGGCGAACGCCGCCCAGAGGGCGGCGACGGCCGTCCCGAGGCGGAACCACTTGCGGTTCTCTGGCGGAATCGCCGGGCCGTCGGGCGTCATTCGACCGCCAACACGTGCCTCCGGCGTGTATAGCCATCGGACGGACCGCCCCGGACGGGCACACAAGAGTTATTCCACCCGATTCCGAACCACGGCGGCATGGAGGAGACGCTTTTTTACAAGTGGGACGGCGGGATCGATCCGGGGTTTCCGGAGGTCGTCGAGGCACACGACGCGTACTTGGTGACCGCCGACGGTGATCGCCTGGTCGACGCCGCAGCCGGTGCGGCCGTCGCCAACCTCGGCCACTCGGTGTCGGGCGTCGGCGAGGTGGCTGCCGAACAGCTCTCGGAGGTCGCCTACATCAGCACGTCCCACTTCGCCCACGAGGCCCCCGAACGGCTCACCGACCGGCTCGTCGAGATAACTCCCGACGGGCTCTCTGCGGCGTTTCTCGTCGGTTCCGGTAGCGAGGCGAACGAGACGGCGTTCAAGCTCGCCCGGGCGTACCACCACGCGACCGGCAACCCGGAGAAACACGCGATCGTCGGCCGATGGCAGTCCTACCACGGGGCTACCCTCGGAGCGCTGTCGGCCTCGGGGAACACCGGCCGGCGAGCGCTCTACGCTCCACAGCTCAACGAGTGGCCCCACATCCCGCCGGCGTATCCCTACCGGTGGCCCTACGGGGGGAGCGCGGAGGAGCAGGCGATCGCCGCGGCGGGCGAACTCGAGACCACGATCTTACAGGTCGGCCCGGAGAACGTCGCGGCGTTCGTCGCCGAACCGGTCTCGGGGGCGTCGATCCCCGCCGCGCATCCGGATCCGGCCTACTACCGGGAGGTCCGTCGTATCTGTGATGAGTACGACGTGCTCTTTATCGCCGATGAGGTGATGACCGGCTTCGGGCGGACGGGTGAGCCGTTCGCCATAGAGCGCTACGGCGTCGTTCCGGACATGATGAGCCTCGGAAAAGGTATCACCGCCGGCTACGCGCCCCTGGCCGCGACGATGGTCAGCGAGGAGATCGCGCGGGCGTTCGACGCCGACGAGGGGGCCTCTTTCGGCCACGGTCACACGTTCAGCGCCAACCCGGTGTCCTCGGCGGTCGCCTGCCACGTCCTCGAGCGGTACGGCCCGGACGTCTTCGAGACCGGCCGGGAGCGGGGACAGGAGCTCGCGGCCGAACTCGAGACGCTCGTCGACCACCCGATGGTCGGCGACTTCCGGCGTGCGGGCGCGATGATCGGTATCGAGTTCGTCGCCGATCGGGAGACGAAGACGCCGTTCGACCCGTCGCTGTCGGTCGGTCGGCAGGTGTACGAGGAGGCGATGGACCGTGGGGCTTACACGTACCCCGGCTCGGGGTCGGTCGACGGCCACCGTGGGGACCATCTCATGCTCGCTCCGCCGCTGACCATCGACGAGGCGGCCGTAGAGACCGTCGGCCGGGCCGTCCGCGGGGCCGTCGAGGCGGTCTATCGCGAGCTCGAGGGCGTGCGGGCCGACGGCGGGAGGGACACGCCGTGACGGGAGGGACGTCGACCGAGCGGTTCCGGACCGTTCGGAATCGGCGACAGCCGTAAAACGATCGACCCCCGAGTCGGCCGCGATGCACGCACCCCTCCCCGAGTACGATCCAGACCGGCTTCGCGCGGAGGCCGAGCGGTTCGTCCGCCGGTGTTACGCCGAGCTCGACCGCGAGGAGGAGATCGACGGGCGGCTGGCGGAGATTCACACCGAGATCGACGAGCGGGGTCACTACGAGCACACGTTCGCCGAGCTCGAACACGGCGCGCGGATGGCCTGGCGAAACAGCAACCGCTGTATCGGCCGGCTGTTCTGGCACAGCTTACACGTCAGGGACGAACGCGGGCTCGAAGAGCCCACGGCCGTCCACGAGGCGTGTCTCGAACACCTCGAGTACGCCGAGAACGGGGGCGAGATCCGGCCGACGATCACCGTCTTCGCACCTCGGGTTCGGGACGAACGACGCGTGCGGATCCACAACTACCAACTCGTCCGCTATGCGGGCTACCGACGCGACGGGGGCGTCGTCGGCGATCCCGACTCCGTCGCGATCACGGACTACTGTCGATCCCGTGGCTGGGAGGGCGCGGGAACCGAGTTCGACGTCCTCCCACACGTGATCCAGGCCGGCGACCGCGAGCCGGAGCTGTTCGAGGTGCCGGAGTCGGCCGTCACCGAGGTGTCGATCGACCACCCCACGTACCCCTGGTTCGAGGAGCTCGGCCTCCGGTGGTACGCCGTCCCCGTCGTCTCGAACATGCGCCTCGAGATCGGCGGAATCCAGTACACCGCCGCCCCGTTCAACGGCTGGTACGTCGCCACGGAGATCGGTGCGCGAAACTTCGCCGACGAGGACCGATACGACCGGCTGCCGGTGATCGCCGAACGCCTGGGGCTCGACACCTCCCGGAACCGCTCGCTCTGGAAAGACGAGGCTCTCGTCGAACTCAACCGGGCCGTCCTCCACTCCTACGAGGACGCCGGCGTGCGGATCGTCGACCACCACACCGCTGCCGAGGAGTTCGCACAGTTCGAGGCCCTCGAGACCGCCTCGGGACGGGAGGTGACCGGCGACTGGAGCTGGCTCGTCCCGCCGGTCTCGCCGGCGACGACCCACGTCTTCCACGAGACGTACGACGACGAGGTGCGGACGCCGAACTACTTCTACCAGGAGTCCCCGTACGCGGGGAGCTGATCGGACCCACGCGGTCGGGGTCGGACGGCTGATCCCACGACCGTGGGGGTGAGATACAAGTGGCCCGCCCTCGACGAACCGGTATGGAAGGGAAGAACGTCGGCGGCCGCGATCGCACCGTCCGTGGGATCCTCGCGGTCGTCCTCGCGATCGTGGCGATCGGCGCGCTCCGGGAGGGGCGCCGGACGAGGGGGACGCTCGCGGCGATCGGCGCCATCGGGCTCGGGATCAACGCCGTGACCTGTTTCTGCGGGCTGAACGCGGCCCTCGGGATCGACACGACCGAGGACTGACCGGCGACGACGAGCTCCCCACGGGGGTCCGCAGTCGCACTTTTCAGCGTGGCGTCCGTGGCTCCGGCCGTGACGTTCAGCATCTGTGTTCGGGAGTCCGATGGGGACGAAGACCGGTTCGGCGTCGCCGTCACGACCAGGCTGGC
>PUPA01000238.1 GCA_003552885.1 Natrialbaceae archaeon | reverse complement strand
GTGCCGTTCGACCCCACCGACGTCGCCGAGGCCGATGCCGTCCTCGCGACCCACGAACACACAGACCACGTCCACGGCCCGAGCCAGGCACCGATCCTCGCGAACACCGACGCACGGTTTTGCGGCCCCGACGCCAGCGTTGCAGTCGCCCGCGAGGCCGGCTGGGCCGACGAGTGGGGTCTCGAGGACGGCCAGCTTCGCGAGGTCACCGAGGGCGAGACCGTCGAGATCGGCGAGTTCGCCATCCACGTCGAGGTCGCGAACGATCCGGACGCCGAACACCCGGTGAGCTACGTCTTCGAGCACGACGCCGGGACGGTGTTCCACGGCGGGGATACGAAACCGACCGCGGAGTTCGAGCGGCTGGGTGAAGCCTACGACATCGACCTCGGCATCCTCGCGTTCGGGACGGTCGGGATGATCCCCGACAAGGAGAGCCGCGAACCGAAACGGACCCGCTGGTACAACGACGAGAACGGGATCGTCGAGGCCGCAGCCGCCCTCCGGCTTACGGCGCTGGTGCCGAGCCACTGGGACATGTGGCGCGGACTCACCGCCGATCCGACGGCCCTCCACCAGCACGTACGGAGCTTCGAGCACCCCCGGTGGCTCGAGCTCGTCGAGATCGGCGACCGTCTCGACCTGTGACGGCGCGGACGTGAGCCACCGCGGCCGGGCCGCCACGCGCCCGAATCGCCCGTTTCATTTATGATAGTGGTGGCTCAACCTCGCCCCATGAGCGAGAGCGTCGAGACGGACGAGACGATCGAGGTCAGTGGGGAGGGGTTGACGGTCCGGAAGTCCTACTCCGGCGAGGAGTTTCCTGTGCCCGTGATCCGCTTCGACATCGAATCCGACCACGACTCGCCGGTGAGCTTCCGGCTCTCCGAGTCGATCCCCGACTCGTTCCCGATGGAGAACGTCGGCTTCCACCCGGAGTATCACAGCGACGCCTGGACGGCGTTCCAGGACCACCACGTCGAGTTCTCCGGCACGGTCGAACCGGAGGAGACGCTGACGACCGTCTACGGGGTCCGACTCGAAGACGAAGGGGACGTCGGCGCGTTTCTCACCGAGCCCGCGGTTGAGGACGTAAGCGTCGGCGACGGTCCCGGCGAGTCGGCCGACGGGGACGCCGAGGGCGGGGTCCTCTCCGAGGATCGAAATCAGGTCGTAAAGGACATGTTGACCGGCGAGGCCGACACCGTCCCGGGGCTCGAGGACGAGCCCGAAGAGGAGTCCCCGACGGAGGCCGCCGAGGACCTCGAACTCGACCTGGGTAACGTCGACACCGAACCGGTCGAGTTCGACGGCGAACCGGGCGAGGACGACGTCCCCGATATCGACCTCGGCTTCGACGAAGCGGAGATCACAGAGCCCGAGGAGGACGAGGAGTCGGCCGAGAATCCACCGAAGATCGAACTCGACCTCGGAGCGGCCGAAGAGCGCTCGGAGCCGGAGGACGGACCCGAAGAAGCGACCGGACCGGACGAGCCGGAGGGCACCATCGAACCCGAAATACCCGAAGAAAGGACGGAGATCGGCGGGGACGAATCGGAGATTGACGAGGGCGGGCTGGAGGCCGGCGGGGACGAATCGGAGATTGCCGAAGGCGAATCGGAGATTGGCGAGGACGAGCCGGAGGTCGACGAGGACGAGCCGGGAGACGGGACGGAGACGCCCGAAGGGAACGGCGACGCCGGGGACGGATCGTCCACCCCGACGCCGGTCGAGGGCTCGGTCGTCACCCGATTCGTCGAGGAGTTGCGTGAGGGAGAACACACGGAGGCGGATCTGGCGTTCCTCCGTTCGGAGCTCGGCGGCGAGCCCACGGCGAGTGACGGCGCGCGGATCGACCACCTCCAGACGCGGGTCGAGGAGGTCGCCGCCTACGCGAGCGCCATCGAGCGGTTCCTCGACGAGAACGGCACCGGCGAACAGCTTATCGAGGAGTTCAAAGACGAGCTCGCGGGCTTCGACGACCGCCTCGGGGGGATGGACGGGCGCATCGACGACACCGAAAGCATCGTCGGGAGCCTCGACGAGGACGTAGACGAGCTGAGCGAGCGGACCGGGGCCGTCGAGTCGGACTTCGAGACGACCGACGACCGCCTCGACGCCGTCGACGAGGAGCTCGACTCGGTGCGTGCGGAGATAGAGAGCCTCGAATCGTCGGTCGAACGCCTCGAGACCGAGCTCGGCGAACTCGAAGAGGACGTCGTCGACGTCGTCGAGTGGCGCGAGCAGCTGGGCTCGATGTTCTCGAGCTGAAGGAGTCCGCGGAACCCGTGTCCGCGGTCGCGTCCGGGCAGTCGACACCCCCGAGGGGGCACCGGCCACGAGCTGATAGTATACGGGAACTTTAATCCCGTCGAACGCCTACCGGTGTGTTATGGCACTTTTCGGCGTCGTCGCAGAGCTCGCACTCGTCGTGGGCGCGATGCTCGCGACGGCGACGCTCGTCATCATCGGGCCACGTCGGTTCGCCGAGGCGGTCAGCGACTCCCGGCGCCGGTTCGAGGCGATGAGCGTGCCGCTTGCGGTGCTCGTGACGGTGTTGTTCGTGCGATGGTCGACACAGGAGGCCACGATACGACTCTCCTGGCGCGTGATCGGGAGCAACCTCACGCCGTTGATCTTCGAGGTCGAACGGACGCTGTTCGGGAACAACCCGGTCGAGGTTCTCCAGGCGTTCCAGACCGAGTGGGCGACCGCGTTCTTCGTGTTCATCTACATCTACGGCTACGCCTTCCTCCTGCTTTTCCCGTTCGTCGCGTACTTCGCGCTCGAACGGACCGAGTGGCTCTCGACGCTGGTGCTCGCGTACACGGTGAACTACGCCATCGGGCTCGTCTTCTACGTGCTCGTCATCGCCTACGGCCCACGGAACTTCGATCCGGTGGTCTTCGAGGGGTTGCTCTACCAGGCGTTCCCGCGGGCGGGCTATCTCACCCACTCGGTCAACCAGCCGATCAACGTCTTTCCCTCGCTTCACACCTCCCTGTCGATGACCGTCCTCTTTCTCGCCTGGCACACCCGCGAGGAGTACCCCCTCTGGGTACCGATATCGGGCGTGATCGCGATCAGCGTCGCCCTCTCGACGATGTATCTGGGCATCCACTGGCTCTCGGACGTCGTCGCGGGCACGCTGCTGGCCGCGTTCGCGGTCTACGTCGGGGTGAGCTATACCGTCGAAGGGATCCTGGCGTCGACTCGGCTGTACGTCGTCTCGCGTCTCGGCCGCCCGGGTGGGGAGTGAGCGGTCGCCGGAACCCACACCCTTTCACTTCCGGCGGCGAACCCTCCCGTATGTACGTCCACTGGCATCGGCGGGACCTCAGGCTCGCCGACAACCGGGGGCTGGCGGCGGCGGCCGACCGCGGCCCCGTCGTCCCCGTCTTCGTCTTCGACGACGCCGTTCTCGAACACGCCTCGCCGATCCGGATCGCCGGCCTGCTCTCGGGGCTCGCGGCCCTCCGCGAGCGGTATCGCGAACGCGGAAGCGACCTCGTCACGCTCGCCGGCGACCCCCGCGAGCTGCTCCCCGGGCTGGCGGACGACCTCGGCGCCGAGGGCGTCGGCTGGAACGACGACTACAGCGGACTCGCCGCCGAGCGCGACGCGTCCGTGAGAGCCGCCTTGGAGGGAGCCGGCCTCGAGGCCGAGAGCCACCGGGACGCCGTCTTCCACGGCCCCGGCTCGATCACGCCGAACCAGGGGCAGTTCTACTCGGTCTACAGCTACTTCTGGAAGAAGTGGCGCGACCGCGAGAAGGCCGACCCGGTCGAGGCCCCGGCGGCCAGCGACCTCGCCGACGTCTCCGGCGAGGCGCTCCCCTCGGCGGCCGATCTGGGCTTTCCGGAGCCCGAAGCCGAACCCCCGACGGTGAGACCGGAGGCCGCCAGAGAGCAGCTGGCGAGGTTCGTCGACGGCCCGATCCACCGCTACGACGAGGACCGCGACTACCCGGGACGGGCGGGCACCTCCCGGCTGTCGGTCCACCTCAAGTGGGGGACGATCGGGATCCGGGAGGTGTACGCCGCCACCGTCGAGGCCCTCGAGGGGGCCGACGACGAGGCCGAACGCGAGGCGATCGAGGAGTTTCAGGCCCAGCTCGCCTGGCGGGAGTTTTACGCCCACGTGCTCCACTTCAACCCCGAAACCGTCCGAGAGGACTTCAACGAGTACGAGGAGGGCATCGAGTGGCGGGAGGGCCCCGAGGAACTCTCCGCCTGGAAGCGCGGGGAGACGGGCTACCCCGTCGTCGACGCCGGAATGCGCCAGCTACGGCGAGAGGGGTACGTCCACAACCGCGTCCGGATGATCGTCGCCTCCTTTCTGACCAAGGACCTCCTGATCGACTGGCGGGAGGGGTACGACTGGTACCGTCGGAAGCTCGCCGACCACGAGACGGCAAACGACGTCGGCGGCTGGCAGTGGGCGGCGTCCACTGGCACGGATGCCCAGCCGTACTTTCGGATCTTCAACCCGATGACCCAGGGCGAGCGGTACGACCCCGACGCCGCGTACGTCCGCGAGTACGTCCCCGAGCTCGCCGACGTCCCGACCGACGCGATCCACTCCTGGCACGAACTGTCCGTCCGGAGGCGCCGCGAGCTGGCCCCGGAGTACCCCGATCCGATCGTCGATCACGTCGACCGTCGCGAGGAGGCCTTAGAGACGTTCAAACGCGCCCGCGGGGAGGGCTAACCGGCCCCGCCCTCCGGCGTCCCGACCACGTTCACCCGATGGCGAGCATTTATATATGTGAACGGATCCACGGCCGGCGGCGGCCTACCGCGTGTCAGTCGTACCCTTCAGCCTCGGCGACCTGCAGCCGAGTGTCGTCGGTCGAGGCGTACACCGTCCCGTCGGTCCGTTCGAACTGGATTCCCTCGACGGTCACGCTCTCGTTATCGGCCGGAACCCCGACGTCGGTCGTAGAGCCCTCCGGCGTCTCGAGTTCCAGGAAGAACTCGCCGTCGGCGGGGACGACGCTCACGTTGTGCGAGTCGATCCGGAGGTCGGCCCGGGACGGATCGGAGACGTACGCGAGTCCGCGCTCTCCCGTGTCGGGATCGGAGAGCCAAACCTGGTAGGCCGTCTCGTTGCCCACGGGGGTCCACCCCTCACGCTCGGCGACGACCGTCTCGCGCCAGCCGGGCCCGCCGACGACGACCTCGACCTCGCCGGAGAACGCCAGCCGGTCCGCGGAGACGGCCTGTTGCCAGATCTGGCGGTCGGGACTCGAGACGATGACACCGCTCGCGGTCACCGTCCCCTGTTCGCCGAACGCGGAGACGTTCACCACGGAGACCATCCGGTTTTCGACCCCCTCGTCGTAGCTCACCGTGTAGTCGCCGGCGACGACCGACCGCTCCGGATCGAGCGCCCCGTCGTCCTCTACGGTGAAGACGTTGAGCGGGACGGCGGGTCCGGCTACGAGCGCGAGCACGAGGAGGACGGAGACGAACGCCGCACCGCGCCGGCTCCCCCAAGAGAGGCGGTCGGGAGCGGGCTCGCCCCCGTCCGGATCGGACCGACGGCCCGTGCCCGCGGTCTCCGGTTCGGCGTCGGCTCCTCCCACCCACTCGAACTCGGTCGCCGGCTCGTCAGTCCCGGTCGCCGAGGTTCCGTCCGGATCGGTCCCGTCGAGACGCCGGGGGAGTCGGCGACGGAACGACTCCGGCAGAGCCGGTCGCCGCGAGGCCGTGACCGCGAGCGTGATCACCACCGCGAGCGCCAGGACGATGGCCACCCCCGGCCCGCGAAAGAGCACGTACGTCCCCTCCCCGCGGAACCAGTAGATCGCCCACAGCGACTTCGAGAAGGCGTAGATCACCACTGCCACCCACAGACGGACGGGGTCCGGACGGTAGCCACGGCGGTGGAACACCGCCGCCGCGAGGAGGAAACCGACGAGAAACCCGAGCGCGTGGCCCTGGATCGCCGTGGTCGCCCACCCCGGCGGCGACGGAGGGCTGGGCTGGGCGACGTACTCGAGGATCGGCGTCCGGAGCGCGTTGTAGAGGGTGACGGCGACGCTCTGGAGGCCGACGGTGGCGACGACCGTCACGATCGGGTACCTGACGATCGCGAAGCCGCCGAACGCGAAGACGACCCCCGAGAAGCCGATCACCGGCCCGAGCGCGAACAGACTCGTCGCCAGCCCGACGCCGACGACCGCGAGCGGGAAGACGACGAACGCCCGGACCCGCGGCCGCGCGAGCCACCGGCGGCCGGAGCCACCGCGTGCGTCGCGTCGCCCGCCCGGGTAGTGCCCCCAGGCGTACTCGGCGATCGGCGCGGCGACGGCCGTCCCGACGAGGTTGCCGATCAGGTGGCTCGAACTCGCGTGAGAGAACGCCGCCGTCGCCATCCCGAGCGGGTAGAGGTACGACCACGCCCGGTAGGGGACCACCACGGGGTCGTGAAACGCCGAGATCCCGTCCTGGACGAACAGATACACCGAGAGCACGAAGCCGGCGGTCACGAGCGTGCCCCACGG
>PUPA01000052.1 GCA_003552885.1 Natrialbaceae archaeon | reverse complement strand
TAGAGGAGGATCTGCTGCCGGGACGATCGATCGAGGGGGTGGCGACGTCGTCGCTGTACGCGGCGGCCCGGCAGGCGGGGACCCCGCGGAGCCTCGACGAGATCTCCGCCGTCAGCCGGGTCGACCGGATGGAGCTGACCCGCACCTACCGGTACGTCGTCCGCGAGCTGGGACTGGAGGTCAAGCCGGCGGATCCGGAGCAGTACGTCCCCCGGTTCGTAAGCGGCCTGGAACTCTCGGACGAGACCGAACGCCGCGCCCGGGAGCTTCTCGAGGCCGCCCGACGGGAGGGGGTTCACTCGGGGAAGTCGCCGGTCGGGCTGGCCGCCGCCGCCGTCTACGCCGCCGCCCTCCTCACAAACGAGAAGGTGACTCAGAACCAGGTCAGCGGCGTCGCGAACGTCTCCGAGGTGACGATCCGCAACCGGTACAAGGAGCTGCTCGAGGCCTCCGGCGACGCGGCACTCGCCTAGATCCGCCACGCGGACGCGCCGACCGATCCCGGCTGGCGGCCCCGAACGGCACGCCGGTCCGGACGCGGTAAACTATTTGAGCCGCAACCGTGTACTCTGTTACCATGGATGAGACGACCGTCCAGCTACTGTGCCCGGAGTGTGGGAAGCGATGGCAACAGCCCCCGAGCGCGCTGCCGCCCTCGAAGGCGACGTTTCACTGTCCGAACTGCCACGCCTCCCGGCCGACCGCCGAGTTCATGCGGACCGACCGGGACCTCCGGACGCTGAAGCTGCTCGGCTAGCCGGTGCGGCGACGGTCCACCGGCAGCCGGGGTGGGCCATCGACGGCTGGGGTGAGCCACCGATAGCCCAGCTCACCCACCGATAGCCCAGCTCACCCACCGATAGCCCAGCTCACCCACCGATAGCCCGGCTCAACGGTCGACGGCTGGGCTCTTCGGCCCGCCCGCAAAACCGTCAACCAACTCGGGGGTCGAACCGCGGACGGTGCGTGACCGTCCCGTCACAGTCGGGACAGCGGTAGCTGTCGTGGCCGGGGCGTTCGAGGACGATCCAGTCGCCGTCGATGGGGGCGGTGTGGGCGCAGTGCGGACAGAACAACGCCGATTTCGGCGGGTTTTCGGCGGGGTGTACGGTCATAGACTTCGTACGAAGTCGACGCTGAAAGCCCTGTCTGCTAACAGCGAAACCCCGATCTGCGACCGGCGGTCGACGCGGCTCACGGGCGCGTAGACCGGTGGGCCGGAGTTCGTGTCCGGCGACCGGTCGCGGCCCGACGCGGGCGTCGGACGGGAAGGACAGATAGAAGAGCCTCGACGGTGTACGTTCGAAAATAGCAATGGACGTTCCGTACGACCTCACCTCGTACGTTCGGGTGTTGAAGATGGCGACGACGCCCTCGAGTGAGGAGTTCTCACAGGTGGCGAAGATCGCGGGCGCGGGCATCCTGCTCGTGGGCATCATCGGCTTTTTCATCGGCGTCACGATGGGCCTGCTGACGGGTGGCTTCTGATGGGGATCTTCGCCGTCAAGACCACCGCGAGCCAGGAGCGCACCGTCGCCGACATGATCATCAACCGCGAGGAGGCGGAGATCCACGCCGCGCTCGCCCCCGAGTCGCTGACCTCTTACGTGATGGTCGAAGCCGACAACGACGCCGTCCTAGAGCGGGTGCTCGACGACATCCCCCACGCCAGAAGCATCGTCCCCGGCCAGTCGGGGATCTCCGAGGTCGAACACTTCCTCTCGCCGAAACCCGACGTCGAGGGGATCGCCGAGGGCGACATCGTCGAGCTCATCGCCGGCCCGTTCAAAGGCGAGAAGGCACAGGTCCAGCGCATCGACGAGGGGAAAGACCAGGTGACCGTCGAGCTCTACGAGGCGACCGTCCCGATCCCGGTCACCGTTCGGGGCGACCAGATCCGCGTGCTCGACAGCGACGAACGGTAGCGAGTCGCGGTTTCGTACTGACGTTTCCGAGGAGCTAGCTGTCCGTACCGAGTTCTCCCGAGAGCCGGTCAGTCCAGCAGCCGCCCGACTTCGCCGAGGTTCTCGAGGACGTGGTCGGGCTCGACGTCCGCGCCGTCGAGGTCCTCCCGGCCCGTGACCCCCGAGAGCACGAGCGCCGTCGTCGCGCCCACGCGGTCGCCGAGGGCGACGTCGGTGTCGAGCCGATCGCCGACGACGAGCGTCCGGGCTGGGTCGGCGCCGAGTCGCGACAGCGCCGCCTCGGCGGCGATCGCCGAGGGTTTGCCGAGGATCGCGTCGGGCTCGCGGCCGGCGACGGCGGCCATCGCCGCGAGCATCGCGCCGCTGCCCGGGACGATCCCGTCGCCGGCCGGGATCGTCACGTCCGGATCGGTACCGTAGAAGGGGACCTCACGCTCGAGCGCCCGGAGGGCGCCGGTGAGGTCGTCGTAGCCGAAGCCGCGGTCGATCGAGCCGAGTACGACGTCGGCGTCCGCCGGCTCGCCCGTGACCTCGAGGCCCGCACGCTCGAGGATCCGCGCGAGACGGGCCTCGCCCAGGAGGTAGATCGAGGCCGAGCCGTGGCTCCGCGAGAGGTAGTCGGCGGTCACCGTCGCCGAGGTGAGCGCCAGCCCCTCCCCGATCGCGACGCCGTGGGAGGCGACCCGATCGCGGTAGTGGTCTGCGCTCCGGGTCGGGTTGTTCGAGAACAGCAGACGGGGGACGCCCGCGTCGTCGAGCGCCCGGAGCCCCGCCGCGGCCCCGGGTAGGAGCCTCTCGCCGCGTACGATCGTCCCGTCGACGTCGAGTATCGCCGCCTCGTAGGCCGTCATCCACGGGGAGGTTGGAGGGCCCGGACATGAGGGTTCGGGTTCTGTGTGTCGGTCGGATAAAACCCCCCACAGCGACGGCCGCGTCTCACGAGCGTGTGTCCCCTAGAGCCACCCGATGGGAGCAGACGACCTCGCCGGCGAGTCGATCGCGATCGTCGGCGCCGGCTTCGGCGGGCTCTCGGCGGCCGCCCACCTCGCGGCCGCCGGCGCGGACGTGACCGTCTACGAACGACACGACCACGTCGGCGGCGTCGCCGGCCGCATCGAAGGCGAGGGGTTCCGGTTCGACGCCGGCCCCTCCTGGTATCTGATGCCGGAGGTCTTCGAGCGGTTTTTCGGCGCGTTCGACCGCGAGCCCGGGGACTTCTACGACCTCGTCCGGCTCGACCCGAACTACCGCGTCTTCTGGGACGACGGCGACCGCGCGGACGTCCCCGCCGACCCGGCCGTCGCCGCCGAGCTCTTCGAGTCCTACGAGCCCGGCGCCGGCGCGGCCCTCGAGGAGTACCTCGCGGGCGCGAAGGAGGCCTACGAGATCGGTATGGAGCGGTTCGTTGTCCCGAAACGGAGCCGGTTTCGGGAGTACCTCTCGCTCGACGTCGCCCGGTCGGCCCGTGGGCTCTCCTTTCTCGGGACGATGGACGACCACGTCGCGGACTACTTCGAGCACCCGAAGCTGCGCCAGCTGGTCCAGTACACCCTCGTCTTTCTCGGCGGCTCGCCGTACAACACGCCGGCGCTGTACACGCTGATGAGCCACGTCGACTACGGGCTCGGCGTCTACTACCCGGTCGGCGGGATCGCCGAGGTCGTCGACGCGATGGCGACCGTCGCGACCGACCAGGGGGCACGCGTCCAGACGGACGCCGAGGTCCGTGGGATAACGCCGACGGCCGACGGACTCGAGGTGACGGTCGGCGGCGACCGGTACGTCCACGACCGCGTCGTCAGCAACGCGCCGCCGGCGTACACCGAACGGGAGCTGCTCCCCGCCGGCGCGGTCGACCGGTCGGCGGGCTACTGGGAGGAGCGGACCTACGGCCCCTCGGCGTTCATGCTCTATCTCGGCGTCGAGGGCGACGTCGACCCCCTCGAACACCACACGCTCGTGTTGCCGACCGACTGGGATCCCCACTTCGCGTCGATCTTCGAGGAGCCCGGCTGGCCCGAGAACCCCGCCTACTACGTCAACGTCCCCTCGAGGACCGATCCGACGGTGGCCCCCGACGGCTGTGAGACCGTCGTCGTCCTCGTGCCGATCGCGCCGGGGCTCGCTGACGGCCCAGACCGCCGGGAGGCGTTCCGCGATGGGATCCTCGAGGGGCTGGCCGCGGAGACCGGCGTCGAGCTCGAAGGGCGGATCCGGTTCGAAGAGCACGCCTGCGTCTCGGAGTACGCCGACCGCTTCGGGAAGCCGGGGGGGACGGCGCTGGGGCTCGCACACACGCTCCGTCAGACCGGCCCGTTCCGGCCGAGCCACCGGGCCCCGGGGCTCGACGCTCTCTACTACGTCGGCGGCGACACCGGCCCCGGCATCGGGATGCCGATGTGTCTGCTCAGTGGCGAACACGTCACCCAGGCGATCGAGGAGGACGTCGCCGGCGGGCCGCTCGATCGGCTCCTCGCGCGGTGAGGCGGGCTCGGTGTCCGGCGCTCAGCCGAACTTGCCGGTGATGTAGTCTTCGACCCGCTGGCTCTCGGGGTTCTCGAAGATCGTCGCCGTGTCGTCGAACTCGGCGAGGTAGCCGCCGGTGAGAAAGACTGCCGTCTTATCGGAGATCCGGGCGGCCTGTTGCATGTTGTGGGTGACGATGACCACGGTGTACTCGCGGGCCAGCTCCTCGACTAAGTCTTCGATCTGGGAGGTCGCGACCGGATCGAGCGCACTCGCGGGCTCGTCCATCAGGATCACCTCGGGGTCGGTCGCGATCGCCCGGGCGATACACAGCCGCTGTTGTTGGCCACCCGAGAGGTCGAGCCCCGACTCCTCGAGGCGGTCTTCGACCTCCTCCAGCAACGCGGCCCGTTCTAAGGCTACCCGGACCTTCCGCTCTACGTCGCCGTCTTTGTTCTGTACGCGCAGCCCGTAGGCGACGTTGTCGAAGATGCTCTTGGGAAACGGGTTGGGTCTCTGGAAGACCATCCCGATCTTCCGGCGGAGGGCGACGGGGTCGACGTCGTCGTCGTAGACGTTCTTGCCGTGAAAGTAGAGTTCGCCTTCGACGCGGGCGACGTCGATGAGGTCGTTCATCCGGTTTATCGACCGCAGGAACGTCGACTTCCCACAGCCGCTGGGGCCGATCAGGGCCGTCACCTGCCGTTCCGGAATCGACATGTCGATCCCCTGGAGCGCCTGGTCGTCGCCGTAGAACACGGAGAGATCGCGCGATTCGATGACCGACTCGTCCGTCCGGGAGGCTTCGGTCTGGCGGTCGCGGTCGGAGGTGGTCCGTCCGTCGTCCCCCTCGCCGCGTTCGGACGTGATCTGGGCGCGGTCTCTCTCCATCTCGTTTCGATACTGGCCGCCTGGGGCAATTATCTTTTGTGAAACGTCCCCGTCGGGACTGGAGGGGTAACGGGCCACACGTGGGGTGACGGGACCCGCGTGATCGATCGGCCGGGCCGGCCGGACGGATGGCGGTTGGAGGAGAGACGGCCGGACGGATGGCGGTTGGAGGAGAGACGGCCGGACGGATGGCGGTTGGAGGAGAGACGGCCCAGCGGGTGACGGGGCCGTCGGGGCCGCGTGACGATCCGTAAGGTCACTCCGACTCCTGGAGGGCGGCGATCGAGCCCGCCTTCCGCTGGAGCAGGTAGCCCGCACACACACAGCCGACCGCAAAGAGGAGGAGGCCGGCGGTCGCCGCCAGTTCCGGATTCCGCTCGACCACCGTCAGGATATCGAGCACGTCAGATACAGACGACTCCAGGATAAAAAATCCAGCGGTCGATCCACCGCCGTCGGCGTCGGCAACCCGAACGGTGTCGGGCGAGTCAGGTTCGGGGGTCGTACCGGTTGCGGATCAAGATTGCGGTCGCGTTCATCAGCAACAGGATGCTCAACAGGACCACGATGCCGGCGGCCGCGATGTGCTGGAACTCGGCTTCGGGGAGGGTCGCCCACTCGAAGATGGTCATCGGCATGGCGCTGAACGGGCTGGTGAGCCCGTCGGGGGCGACGAAAAGCGACGTCGAGGCGCCGACCATCAGGATCGGGGCGGTCTCGCCGATCGCCCGCGACAGCGAGAGGATCGTCCCCGTCATGATCCCCGGCAGCGCCCGGGGGAGGACGACGTCGCGGATCACCTGCCACTGGGTCGCGCCGACGCCGTAGGCCGCCTGTCGCTGGGAGTCGGGGACCGCCCGCAGGGCCTCCTGGCTGGAGACGATGACGATCGGGAGGATGAGCAGCGTGAGCGTCAACGCGCCGGCGATGAGACTCGCGCCGAGCTGGAACCAGCGGACGAAGATCGCCAGCCCGAGCAGCCCGTAGACGATGGAGGGGACCCCGGCGAGGTTCGCGATGTTCGCCTCGACGAACGACTTCAGCCGGCTCTCGCGGGCGTACTCCTCCAGGTAGATCGCCGCGCCGACGCCGAGGAAGACGGTGAAGACGGCGGTGAGCGCGATCAGGAAGATCGAGCCGACCAGTGCGGGGTAGATGCCCGCACCCCGGCCGCCGGGGAGGAAGTTCTCGACCGCCTGGGAGGGCGGGTAGGTGAGAAACTCCCAGCT
>PUPA01000251.1 GCA_003552885.1 Natrialbaceae archaeon | reverse complement strand
CGGAGGTCGTGAGAGAGCACCGACGCGAACCGGTTGAGTCGCTCGTTCTGGCGTTCGAGGCGACGCTGGCGCGTGAGCCGTTCGAGGGCGTTCTCGGTGTGCTGGAGGAGCAACTCCGCACGCTCTACGTCGTCGGCGTCGAACTCCCCGGGTTCGGTGTGGACCGCCTGGAAGATCCCCCGGTCGCCGATCGGGACGGACAGGCCAGAACGGTAACTCGGCTTCGCCGGATCCGCGAGCTCGCTTTCGGAGACGTCGCCGACGAGCTGCCCCTCGCCCGACCGGAACGTCTCGCCTGCGATCCCCTGGTCGATCTCCATCGGTCGGACACCGTCCGCCGTGGTCTCGGAGGAGACCGCCTTCGGAACCAGCAGGCCGTCCTCGTGGAGCATCACGGTACAGATGTCGAACTCGAGCAACGACGCCGCGGCGTCGACGGTCTGCCGGCAGGCCTCCTCCGTGTCCTCTGCGCCCTGGATCTTCGCTCCCGCCCGGTGGAGCGCCCGGAGCTGCCTTTCGAGCTCCGCGCGATCTGTCACTTCGCGGCCGAGGGTCGCCGACGACCACCGACGGCGGCCGACGAGTTCGCGGATCCGGCCGGCGACGACGTCCGTCCGCTCTATCGCCGCCGCACGCGGCAAGCAGTCGGCGACGCCACCTTCGATCGCCTCGAGGAGGAGCGCCGACGAGAACGGTTCGACGAGGAGAACGACCGGCACGCCGGGAGCCCGGTCGGCGGCCCTGTCGGCGAACGCGAGACCGTCGCCGTCGGGGGGAAGCCGCCCACACACCAGACAGTCCACGTCATCGAGGCGGTCGAGCGCCCGTCGCCGGCCGGGGACGCTCGTGGCCTCGAGGGTACCGTCGGCCCGACCCAGGGCGGTCGCTACCGCGGCCGAGAACTCCCGGTCGCCGTCGACACAGAGCACGTCGATTCCCGTCACGGTTTGACGTGTTCGTCCTTCTCGGTGATCCTCTTAACTCTGCTCGCCGCCGACCCCCCTCTCAGCCGGGACGGTGCCGCCGACCGCCGTCGCCGATCAGCTCCGGGGCGGGCCGAGCCACCGGCTCCAGAGGACGAGCAGCGGCGGGAGGACGAGGACGCCGGCGAGCGAGGCGGCGACGATCGAGAGCGCCGTCAGGAGGCCGAACTGCCGGAGAACGGGGAGGGTCGCGAGCGTGAGCACCCCGAAGCCGCCGACGGTCGTCGCCGAGCTGGCGAGCAACGCGCCGCCGGTGCCGGTGAGCGTCCGTTCGAGCGCCCTCCGGACGTCACCGCCCTCGAGCTCCGCGGCGTAGCGGGCGCTGACGTGGATGCCATAGGCGACGCCGAGCCCCACGGCGAGGCTCGCGACGGTCCCGGTGAGGACGTTGAGCGGGATGTCCACGAGCGCCATCGCGCCGAGCAGCCAGCAGACGGCGGCGGCGACGGGGGCCACCGTCACGAACCCCAGAGTCGCCCCGTAGCCGGCCCGCCGGAAGCCGGCGGCGAGCAGGACGGTCACGACGCCGAGGGTCGCTACGAGACCGTAGACCACCGCCCCGAGCAGCCGCTCCTCGACGACGTGGCCGACGATCGGGCCGCCGGTCGCGACGGCCGTCCGATCGTCGCCTTCGAGCTGTTCGGCGAGCTCGCGGCTCTCGGCGGTGATCTCGGCCGGATCGGCACCGGCCCGGACGGGGAGTACGAGTCGGACGGCCGCGTACTCGTGGTCCGGCGCCGTCCCGTCGGTGACGCTCCCCCCGGAGTCGATCCGGTGGATCACGTCGCCGGCGGCGTCGGGATCGTGGGCGAACAGCCGGTCGTAGACGCCGGCGACGTTCTGGTTGGGGACGCCGTCGCCGGTCCGATCGGCGAGCGTGACGGTCGCGTTCGTCGACGGATCCTCGGCGGTGACCTCCGCCGTGACCGAGAGCGGACCGCGTGCGTCGACCTCGCCGGCCGGGGCGTGGACGGTGTCGGCCTCCGCGGCCGCGGCCTCGACGGCGGCCAGCCGCTCTAGGAACTCCCCGTCGGTCACCTCCCCGCGGACGAGCAGCTGGACGCGGTCGTCCTCGCGCTCGTAGGAGGCGTCGACCGCCGAGAGCTCCTCGCCGACGCGGTACTCGCCGGGGGCGACGGGCCCAGGGAGCCGGTCGGTCCAGCCGACGGGCTCCGGCAGGAACTGCTCCTCCTCGAAGCTGGTGTCGACCGCGGTGGCGCCCGCGGCCGCGCCAGCGGTGACGACCAGGACACAGAGGAGGATCGCCGCCGGCCGTCGGCAGGCGGCGGCGGCCACGCCCGAGAGGAGTCGGCCGGCGTGGCCGCCGTCGGTTCCGAACGCCCGGCGCCGCCGGTCGATCCCGCGGGCCTCGAGGGCCTCGTCGAGCTCCACCGTCGCGGCCGGGAGGACGGCCCCGAAGACGACGAAGGCGGCGAGGATGCCGGTGGCGCTGGCGAGCCCGAACTCGCCGATGGGCTCGACCGGGCTGGTGAGGGTCGCGAGGAAGCCGGCGACGGTCGTCGCCGTCACCCACCCGAGCGCGACGCCGACGCCCGCGAGCGCCGCCAACATCGACTCACGGGCGGCGCCGTCGGCGTACCGCTCTCGGTAACGCATGAGCACGTGTAAGGCGTAGTCGATCGAGAGCCCGACGAGCAAGACCGGCACCGCGACCAGCGGCTGTGAGAGGGTGATCCCCGCCCATCCCATCGCTCCGAACGTCCAGACGAGCACCAGGAGGGTGCCGGCGACCCCGAGGAGGACGTCGAACGGATCGCGGTAGACGACGCTCAGGGTCACGAGCACGAACGTCAGCGCGAGCGGACCCACGAGCACGAGCGTGTCGACGATCGAGCGGTCGATCTCCTCGACGACGAGGCCGATCCCGGCGACGGCGTACTCCAGGTCGTGGTCGTCGGTCAGCTCGCGGACCGTGAGCTGTGCGGCGGTGATTCGGTCGACGCTCGCCCCCGAGTCGTCGGTCGAGTGGGCGACGACGATCGCCCGGGTGTCGGCGCTCGTCTCGCCGGGCTCGTGGTCGGCAGGCAGGAACTCGAGGGCGACGCCGCCGGCGGGGCTCGTCCCGGAGAGCACCTCCTCGAGGGCCGTCTCGTACTCCTCCTCGGAGAGCTCCTCGATCGTGGCGATCTGTTCGTCGATCGGGGGCTGTTCGGTCGACTCTACGGCGTCCGCTTCGGCCTCGAGACGTTCGCCCTCGGCGTGGAGCTCCCCGTACTCCTCTCCGAGGATCCCCCCGACGGCCGTGACGATCGTCCGGGTGCGTCGATCCTCCAGACGCGATAGCTCCGCGTCGTCCCCCGTGCGCTCTGTCGCGGCGATTTCGGCGGTGATCGACCGCACCTCCCCGACGGCCGCCTCGAACCGCTCGGTCCCGTCCTCCTCGAGCCCGGCGGTCGCGTTCTCGACGGCGCGGTCGATCGCCGACTCCTTCGTGGCGGCCCGCCGCTCGTACTCCGCGTCTCCGAGTGCCGATCGGGACTCGTTCAGACGCTCGTACTCGGCCTGGAGTCGCCCGATCCGATCGAGTTCGGCCTCGATCCGTTCGCCGGTTTCCTCGAGGGTCGCCGCCCGCGATCTGAGCTCTCCGGCACGCGTCTCGAGCGTCCCCGCACGCTCCTCGCGGACGACCGCCGTGGCGAGGACGTTCCCGAGGCCGACCGTCGGGTTCTCCGCTGCCAGCGTCGGGCCGACGTCGTCGTGCTCTCTGAGCTCGGCCTGTAACTCGAGGGTCGCGAGGGTGGTCTCCCGAGAGAGAGCCTCCGGCTCCTCGAGGACGAGGTAGGTGTCGGTCGTCTCCTCCTCGACGGTGCCGAAGGTGTCCTCGGCGTCCCTCAGGGCGTCTGCCTCCGGGGAGTCGACCTCGAACCGGTCGATCGAGGGGTCGGTCTCGACGGCCGCCACGCCGGCGGCGGCGACGAGCGTGAGGACGGCGGCGACGGCGAGGACGGCCCGCGAGTGGGTCGTTATGGCCCCGGCGAGGCGACCGTCAGCGGGTTCCGGCGATCGGCCCGTCGGGGAGCTCATAGCTGCCGGAACGGTGGTTTCGGGGCGGTACGTATATATCTGTCCGAGCGGTCGGAGCCGGATCTGCGAGGGCCCAGCTGCTCGACGGCTCGGATGGGGTCGAAAGTAAGGGTGGAGGGCTACTCGACGACGACTTCGCCGATCATCGTGCCCGTGTGTGGCTCACAGACGTACTGGGTGATGTCGCTTACGGCCTCGAACTCGAGGCTCTGTTCGGCACCCTGCTCGTCGATGATCTCCGTCTGGTAGTCCTCGACGACCTCGTCGTTGTCGTCCCACATCTCGATGTTGTGGCGGCCGCCGTCCTCGTTCGTCCAGGTGAACGTGTACGTCTCGCCCTCCTGGAGGACGATCGTCGGGTTCGACTCGTCGCCTTCCACGGGTTCGACGAGCTCCCAGCCCGCGGTGTAGCCCTCGAAGACCATCTCGCCGGGCTCGATGTCGACGGGTCCGTCGTCGCCGTTACCGTTGTCATCGTCGTCGTCGTCGCCGTTACCGAGACAGCCGGCGACGAGGGCCATCGAGGCCGCTGCGCCCGCGATCTTCAGTGTTGTGCGTCGGGAGACCGGATCGTCTGATGCCATGGTTACAGCGTTAGGGGTGTAGATATAAAAATAGCCCGGGAACGTCACGGGCAAGGTATACGTTAACACGACCCCTCAATCGGTCGAAGGGGGCGCCTTCCGCCCGAATTCGGCGACCGGGGTGAGAGGCGCCGACGGACGTACCAGAACCGTTTCGTTTCTCGGGCCGCCGAAGCTGTCAGTCGGGGCGACGCTCCGGACCGACGGGGCCACCCTCCGTGAGGCCGAGCCAAACCAGCGCGGGGACGGCCACGGCCGCGACGAGGATCTCGAGCCCGCCGACGACGAGGAATGCGGCGTCGTACCCCCGGACGTCAGCGACGGTGCCGCCGACGAGAAAGCCGCCGAGGAAGCCGAGGCTGCCGGCGAGGTTGAAGCCGGCCATCGCCACCCCCCGCTGGCCGTCGCCGGCGACGTCGGTGACGAGCGCCATCGTCGCCGGCGCGACCAGCGCACCCAGCACGCCGACGGCTCCCATCGCCGCGACCGCGACCGTGACCGTCGGCGAGGCGCCGACGGCGAGGATGCCGAGGCCGTAGAGGACGGAGCCCCCGACCATCGGGCCGAGCCGGCCGACCCGATCCGAGAGCACGCCCATCGGATACTGCAACAGGGCGAAGGGTGCGAAGAAGGCCGCGAGCACGAGCCCCGTCTCCCCCGGTCCCAGCCCGAACACGTCCTGGAAGTAGAGGGTGCCCACGAGCGCGAAGAAGCCGGCGGTCATCCGGTCGACGAAGCCGAAGACGTACGGGACGGTGAGGATCGGCCGTCCGCGGAGCCCCTCTATGACGGCCCCGACCGTCCGACGATCTATCGGTGCCCGGTCTGGGACGGTGACGACCAGCCCGCCGACGACGACGAGCAACGCGGCGGCGACCAGAAGCGGCGCCAGCGGATCGATCTCGGTCAGCCAGCCGCCGACGGGTGCGCCGAGTGCGGCGCCGAGCCCGATCGCGATCCCCGCGGCACCCATGTTCCGGCCGTGGCCACCGTCGAGATCCATGAGCATCGTCACGGTCAGCGAGAACGCCCCGATCGTCAGCGCCCCCTGGAGGAGCCGGAGGGCGAGGACGCCTTCGAAGGGGATCGTGCCGACGGCCGGGGTCGCCGCGAGCGCGAGGTAGCCGACGGCTCCCCCGACAGCCCCCGCGACGATGAACGGCGTCCGCCGGCCGGCGGCGTCGCTGAGGACTCCCCAGACGCCGACGAACGCGACGTATGCGGCGAACTCGGCGACGAGAAACCACATCGACGCGGAGATCGTCGTCGCCGCGAGCCGCGAGGTGGAGGCGTCGGCCCCGAGGGTCGCCACCAGCGTCCCCACGCCCGGGTAGAGCAACAGCTGTGAGAACAACACGGCGAAGACGACGCCGGAGAGGACGACGCGGTCGCGTGTGGTCGACTCCACGCCCGGACGTTGTGTCCCAGGTCGCTTGAACCCGTCCGTTTCCGGTCGTCCGGACGGCTCGCCGGCGGCGTGGCGGCTACGGGATCAGCTGCTCGCCGTCGTCGTCGTAGATCGTGATCGCGTCGACGGGACAGGTCCGGGCGGCGAACTTCGCGTCGAGTTCGGCCTCGGCGGGGACCTCGTGGGCGAACACCCCGTCTTCTACCTCCTCGCCGTCGACGAGGACCGCTTTCCCCGCCGTCTTGTCCCGCTCGAAGCCGTCCCACTCGGCGACACACTGGTACATCCCGATGCAGGTATCCTCGTCGAACTCGACTCGCATACCTGACGTTCGAACGACCGGCGTATATCCTTGACGGGGGCCGGCCCCGCGGGCGACGCCGAAAGGGAGAAAGGACTTACGGGGCGCCCGCCAAGGTGGGCGTAATGAAGGCCGTCGTGCTTGCCGGCGGGTACGCGACCCGCATGTGGCCGATCACCAGACACCGGCCGAAGATGTTCCT
>PUPA01000012.1 GCA_003552885.1 Natrialbaceae archaeon | reverse complement strand
GGGATCGGCGTCGACAACATCGACATCGGCGCCGCCACCGACGAGGGCGTCGTCGTCGCCAACGCCCCCGAGGGGAACGTCCGGGCTGCCGCCGAGCACACGGTCGCCATGACGTTCGCGACCGCCCGCTCGATCCCACAGGCACACGCCCAACTCAGTGCGGGCGAGTGGGCCAAAGGCGACTACCTCGGCGCCGAACTCGACGGAAAGACCCTCGGGGTCGTCGGCCTCGGTCGCGTCGGCCAGGAGGTCGCAAAGAAACTCGACTCGCTGGGGATGGAGATCGTCGCCTACGACCCGTACATCAGCGAGGAGCGGGCCCGGCGGATCGGCGCGGAGCTCGTCGACCTCGAGACGTGTCTCTCGCGGTCTCGGTTCCTGACTATCCACACCCCGTTGACCCCCGAGACCGAGGGGATGATCGGCGCCGAGGAGCTCGCGGCCCTCGAGGGCGGCTACCTCGTGAACGTCGGTCGAGGCGGCATCGTCGACGAGGCGGCGCTCGCGGCGGCCGTCGCCGACGGCACGGTGGCCGGCGCGGCGCTCGACGTCTTCGCCGAGGAGCCCCTGCCGGCGGACTCGCCGCTGCTCGACGTCGAGGGCGTCGTCGTGACGCCACACCTCGGCGCTGCGACCGAGGCCGCCCAGGAAAACGTCGCCGTCTCGACGGCCGAACAGGTCGTCGCCGCGCTGGCCGACGAGCCGGTCGCGAACGCCCTGAACGCACCGTCGATCGACGAGAGCGCGTTCCCCCGGGTCGAGCCGTACGTCGGGCTGGCCGAGACCGCGGGCAAAGTCGCCGCACAGCTCCTCGACGGGCGTATCGAGCGCGTCGAGGTGAGTTACCAGGGGGAGATCGCCGGGGAGGACGTCGAGTTTCTCACCGCGAGCGCGCTGAAAGGCGTCTTCGAACCCCTCGAGTGGCAGGTGAACGCCGTCAACGCTCCACGGATCGCCGAGGACCGCGGCGTCGACGTCACGGAGTCGAAGAGCCATCAGGCCGAGGACTTCCAGAGTCTGATCTCTGTGACCGTCGGCGAGGACGGCCGGGAGCTCTCCGTCGACGGCACGCTCTTTGCCGATGAGGACCCCCGAATCGTCCGGATCGATGGCTTCCGGGTCGACGCGATCCCCCACGGCCGGATGGTCGTCACCCGCAACCAGGACGTCCCCGGCGTCATCGGCCTCATCGGGAGCGTGATGGGCGATCACGACGTCAACATCGCCGCGATGTTCAACGCCAGGGGGACCATCGGCGGCGAGGCGGTGACCGTCTACAACGTCGACACCGAGGTCCCAGAGAGCGCCCGCGAACGCTTGGAGGCCGACGAACGGATCTCCGAGGTGCGGTATCTCACGCTCAACGGGACGAGCTGACGACCTCTTAGGGCGAGAGATCGAACCGCGGACCGTCGTCGCAGAGAAACCCCGGGACCCGGAGACGACAGGCCGTCGGAGCCACCGAGAGGCGCCGTTACTGGATCGAGTAGCCGGCCGCGATGGTGAGCAAGAACACCATGAAGACGGCGATCGACATCATGTACGTGATCGATCTTGGCTCTTCTATCAGGTGCTGGTAGTAGCCCGCAATCAACAGCGACTTGATCACCGCGAGCACCATCGTTCCCCCCATCGCCATCTCGTAGGTGAAGATATCGTCGAACGTAAAGAAGATGAACTTCCCGGTGCCCAGCGCCAACAACACCACGTAGATTATCGCGTACGTACGAACGCTCGCCATTGGTACGATAGTGGCAAGACGTACACTTATATTTTCTCTTCGGGTTTCGCGCCGGGCATCTCGAGCGAGCGGAGAGTCTTTAGCCGTGGAGAGTCAGTTGACGCCGAATGTCTCGTTCCGAGGACGGAGCCGCGGGAGGTGTCTGGCTGGTGGTCGCGGCGGTCGTGCTCTCGCTCCCGTCGCTCGTGATCGTGGGGTGGATCCCGACGGTCGGTGTGGCGACGGCAGAGGGCCCGGCGGACGGGCTGGGGGACGTCGAGATCGACGACGAGCTCGAGGACGCCTTCGCCGGGACACACGGGGACGACGAGCGCGTGGAGGTCGTCGTCCGGCTGGAGGAACTGGAGGGGCCGACCGACCGCGAGGAGCTCGAAGAGCACGCGGCGGGGAGCCAGGAACCCGTACTCGAGCTCGCCGAAGACTGCGAGGCGATAACGGTCGCCGCCGAGTTCTGGCTGACCAACGCCGTCTTGCTCGAGGTCGACCCCGACGCCGTCGGGCTCGAGGAGTTAACCGAACTCGAGGCGGTAGACGGGCTCCACGGCAACTTCGAGGTCCCTCCCCCGGACCCCGTCGGGACGCTGGCCGCCGACGGGGGCGAGGCCGAGACGGACTCGGGCCACGTGACGACCGCGGGGCTCGCCGCGATCGGTGCCCCCACCGTCTGGGACGAACACGGAACGGCCGGCGAGGGCGTCCGGGTCGCCGTCCTGGATACGGGCGTCGACGCCGACCACCCGGACATCACGCTGCACACGGACGACCCCGGCGACCCGACCTACCCGGGCGGCTGGGCGGAGTTCGACGGGACCGGCGAGCCCGTCGCCGGCTCGACCCCGCGGGATACCGCCAGCCACGGCA
Organism: Natrialbaceae archaeon; assembly: GCA_003552885.1. GTDB lineage: Archaea > Halobacteriota > Halobacteria > Halobacteriales > Natrialbaceae > Tc-Br11-E2g8. The sequence goes on along the minus strand of PUPA01000012.1, from coordinate 21,649 downwards.
CCCACGTCTCGGGGACGGTCGCGGGCGGAGCCGCGAGCGGTCGCCACGTCGGCGTCGCCCCGGAGGCCGAACTCGCCCACGGGCTCGTGCTCACCGAGGACGGTGGTACGTTCGCCCAGATCCTCGCCGGGATGGAGTGGGCCGTCGAGACCGACTCGGACGTCATCAGCGCGAGTTTCGGCGTGGAAGGGACCGTCGGAGCCTTCCTCGACCCGGTCCACAACGCCCGGGCGGAGGGCGTGACCGTCGTCGGGGCGATCGGTAACGCGGGCGCCGGCAACTCGAGTTCGCCCGGCAACCTCCACGACGTCGTCTCGGTCGGGGCGGTCGGCGACGACGACCGCGTCCCCGAGTTCTCGGGCGGCGGCGAGCTCGAGCGGACGAGCTTCGCCGGGGCACCCGGGGACTGGCCCGAGACGTACGTCGTCCCGGACGTCGTCGCTCCGGGGGTCGACGTCGTGAGCAGCGTCCCGGGCGGGGAGTACGGCGTCAAGCCCGGAACCTCGATGGCCACGCCACACGTCTCGGGGACGGTCGCGTTGATGCTCTCGATCGACGATGGGCTCACGCCCGAGGAGGTGGAGGCGACGCTCGCAGAGACGGCACGGAGCCCGGTCGGAGCCTCCGAAGGCAAGGACGTGAGGTACGGCCACGGGGTCGTCGACGCCGCGGCGGCGGTCGGGGCCACCGAGAGCGCACGGACCTCTTCGGCCGACACCGACGCGCAGGCTTCGAGAGACGACGCGGCCGATGGCGACGCGACCGACGGCGCGGCCGACGGCGACGTTGGACCGGCGACGGACGGCTCGCCCCTCCACGGCGCCGTGGCCACGGCCGCCGCGCTCGTAGTGGTCACACTCTGGCTCGCCGTCCGTCGGCGGTAGCGGTTCGTCGCTCCGAACCGGCTTCGGGACGGACACTGCCCGATCGGGCGAACCACCGGCGAGCGGAGCCCTCGCGATCGAGGACCGTCGGTCGCCGTCCTCGAAACTCCTCTCATCCGTCGGCGAGCGTCCGGACGCCCACCACGACCGTCGGCAGAAGAGTGGGATCGTCAGCGGCAGAGAAGTAGGGCCATCACGTCGACGGAAACGGCCGGACCGTCACATCAGGTAGAAGATCGGGAAGAGGAACACCCAGACGATGTCGACGAAGTGCCAGTAGAGGCCGAAGAACTCCACGGGCCGTTCGTCCTCGAGGTAGGCGTCGATCGAGACGATCCGGTAGATCATGAACGCGGCGATGAGCAGCCCGATGATGACGTGCAGCGCGTGGAGGCCGGTGGTCACGAAGTAGAGCGTGTACTCCAGCCCGGTGAACCAGAACTCACCCTGGCTGAACTTCACGCCGTACTCGAAGGCCTTCACACCCATGAACGCCAGTCCCAGCGCCATCGTCGCCCCGAGGAAGCCGAGCAGGCCGCGTTTGTTGCCCCGTTCGGCCATGACGAGCGCCATGATGACGGTGAAACTCGAGGTGAGCAGGATGTAGGTGTTGAGCAGGCCCGGCCAGGCGGCGAAGGGGATCGGATCGAACGACGCCCACCCCTCGTGGAGGCGCAAGAAGACGTAGGCGCCGATCGCGGCGCCGAAGACGACGACGTCGGAGGCCAGAAACACCCAGACGCCCATCTTCGTGTCGTCGAGATCGCCGCCGAACGGCCACCGCTCTGCGACCCGGGGCTCGGGGACGTAGAAGTCCTCGACGCCCATCTTGAAAAGCGAGACGCCCAGGATCGCGATCCCGAGGACGGTGATCGCCGGATAGAGATAGCTGATCTCGCCGGCGACGGTGATGACCGGCCCGTCGGCCGGGTAGTACGGCTGGATCAGCTCGACGACGATCGGCGTGAGCCCGGAGAGCCCGAGGAAGAACACGAACGTCCCGACGCCGATGACGAACGGCCAGATGCTCGCGTGATCGGGGTGGCGTTCCTCCTGGCCCGCGTGGGCGGCCTCGGCGGTCGCCGTCCCGCCGTCGGCGACGGCCCCACCGTCGGTCGCTGGCGTGTCGGGGACGAACTCGAGGCTCCCGCTGGCGTAACTCGCCCGGCCGTCCCAGTTGTCGAGCGGCGGCGGCGAGGATATCGCCCACTCGGCCGTCCGGGAGTACTCCCAGGGGTTGTCGGGTGCGATCGCCCCGTACCGGAGGCTGTGAGCAAGCGTCGCGATGACCATCAGCACCGACAGCCCGAGGACGAACGCCCCGACCGTCGAGAGCTGGTGCCAGAGGGTCATATCGCCCGAGTAGTGAAACACCCGACGTGGGGTCTCCCAGGCGAGGAACATCGGGAAGTACACCAGGTTGAACCCGATGAAGTAGACCGCGAAGCTGAGCTTTCCGAGGAACTCACTGTACATCCGGCCGGTCATCTTCGGCCACCAGTAGTAGAGCCCGCCGATCAGCGCCGTCACCCCCGAGACCATCACGTAGTGGAAGTGAGCGACGACCCAGTAGGTGCCACGGAACTCGTAGTCGAGGACGATCGCGCCGAGGAAGACGCCGGTGATCCCCCCGAGGATGAACAACACGAGCGCACCGAGGGAGTAGAGGAAGGGCGTCGTAAACCGTACCCGCCCTTTGACCATCGTGTAGATCAGCGCGAACACCATCAGGTCGAACGGCAGGGAGATGCCGATCGTCGTCGCCATCGTCAGCGTCTTGATCTCCAAGTTGATCGTCGTCAGGAACATGTGGTGCATCCAGACGAGGAACGACTGGACGGCCACGAGCACCATCGCGATGATGACCCACTTGCGCCCGACGAGCCGCCGGCCACAGAACGTCTGGAACGCCTCGAACATGATCCCCAGCGCGGGGAAGAAGACGATGTACACCTCGGGATGTCCGAAGAACCAGAACAGGTGTGCCCACAGCAGCCCCGATCCCTGGTCGGTCGCGAAGTACTGAGTGAGGAAGACGCGGTCGGCCCCGAGCAGGAGCAACGCCGCCAGCAACGCGGCGAACGCGAAAAGCATCATCCAGACGGTCAGCAGGATCGACCAGGTGAAAAGCGGCATGTTCCACAGCCCCATCCCCTCCGCGCGGTGGCGGTGGATGGTGGTCATGAAGTTGACCGTCCCCATCGTCACCGAGATGACGAACATCAACAGCCCGAAGACGGTCGCGTTAGAGCCCGTCGTCGCCTCCATCGCCGGCGTGTACGTCGGAACGTTGAGCGGGGCATAGAGCGTCCAGCCGCCGGCGAACGAGCCACCGAGGAAGAACGCCGAGACGGCGAGCACGCCCGAGAGCAGGTAGAACCAGTAGCTCATCGCGTTCAGCCGCGGGAACGCCAGATCCTTCGCGCCGATCTGTAGCGGGACGAAGTAGTTCGCAAAGCCGAACGCGAACGGCGAGAGGAACCAGAACACCATCAACAACCCGTGGGAGGTGACGTACTGGTTGTACTCGTCGCCCGTGAGCAGCCCCGTTCCGCCCGGCTCTAGCAGGTGGAGCCGGAACAGGAGCGCCAGAAGGCCGCCGATGAGGAGGAAGGCGATCGCCGTCGCCAGATAGAGGATGCCGACGTCCTTGTGGTTCGTCGTCACCAGCCAGCGTTTGACCGACCGGCGCGGGGGGAGATCACCCATCAGTACTCACCTCCCTCGTCTTCGTCATCTTCCTCTTCGGCTTCCTCCTCGTCTTCGGCCTCCTCGAGGGCAGCGCGCTCCTCCTCGAACCACTCCTCGTACTCCTCTGGCTCCAGAACGACCAGATCGGAGGTCATCCCGGAGTGGCCCGAACCACAGAGCTCGAAGCACTCGATGGCGTCCTCGTACTCGCCGGGTTCCTCGGCGATGAACCACGTCTGGTCGTACTCACCCGGGATGGCGTCGGCTTTCACCCGTTGGTCGGATATGCCAAACGAGTGCCAGACGTCGTCCGACGTGACGTTTATCCACACCGTCTCACCGGCCGGAACGTACATCGTGCCGGTCGTCTCGACGCCGTCCTCGTAGTGGAAGTCCCAGTCGAACGCCCAGCCCTCGACGTCGACCTCGATGGCGTCCTCGCCGGGGTTCTCGCCTTCGGGTCCGGTCTCGACGTACAGCAACAGCACGTACGCGTACGCGACGAGGCTGATGACGACGACCGCACTGAGCGCAAAGGAGAGAAATAGCTTGCGTCCGCCCTGTCCGCCCGTCGGTAGCTCCCCGAGCGTCGGCACGTCCTCGTCGTCGGCGGCGGGCTCGCCGGTGTCACGATACTTGTAGGCGTTGTACAACGTGTACGCGACCACGATCACGCCGACGAGGGTTCCGAGCACGAGGAAGATCATGAAGATGTCCTCGAACACGTCGACGCGGGTCTGCATCGGAATGGTGTGTATGTCGAAGATTGTGTTCACCTCGGTTGGTCTCTAATATGTAGTACCCAAGGAAGACGGGTATTTATTACTTCGGAAACGTTGAACCGGCTTCTCGCACCTGATTTTCATCATCGTAGAGCCCCCGCGACGGGCGGCTACCTCTCAGAGTGGTCTTCGAAACGGAAACACTTTGACTTGTCGGTCGGTGTCGAGTGCCACGGCTGTCGGACACGACCGTCGTCGACTGTCACGGCTGTCGAACACAACCGTTCTATACCGCGGGAGCGTACGTCATTTCATGCCAGAAGAGGTGTTGTTCGAGTTCGAACGGCGGATGGACCGTGCCGAGATCGCCGACTACCTCCGGTCGGTCGCGGACGCACTCGAAGCCGGCGAGGGGATGACCCTCGAAGCCGGCGGCGAGTCGGTGACGATGTCCCCACCGGGTCGGCCGACCTTCGAGATCAAAGCCGAACGCGAGACCTCGAGCTCCGGGGGAACGCCGGAGCTCAGCGTCGAGTTCGAACTCGAGTGGGACGAGGGCGAGCCCGACGACGGCGGAGAGCTCTCGATCAACTAGATCGCGACGACCCAGGCGCGATACGTCTCCGGAAGGGCGTAGACCTCCTGGAACGCCGTATCGACGAAGCCCGCGATCCGGTTCGGGTCCGCCTTCGCGCTCACGCGGACGTTCACGCCCTCTGCGTCTTCGGGACGGGTTAGCTCGTCTATCTTGAACGCCGGGAACCTCCCGAGCAGTGTCTTCAGCTCCTCGAGTTCGGCCTCCGTACAGTCCGCGTTGATCGTCCCGTCGGCGAACTGCATCCACGGCGCCGGCCCCTCGTCGACTTCGACCTCGATCGTCACGTGCGGGCTCGCCCGGTTGCGGTGGGCGACGATCGCCTCGACGAACAGCTTCCGGCGATCGGCGGGCTCGTCAGCAACGAAGCGCGTCATATCGGAGGGTAGTACACCATTCTTTAAGTCTTTATGCCACCGCCTCGAAGCGCTAGACATGGCACGGCCACGAATCCTGATCCTCGGCGCGCCCGGAGCCGGCAAAGGCACTCAGAGCGCGCGGATCGCGGAGGCGTTCGACGTCGAACACGTCACCACCGGGGACGCACTCAGAGCGAACAAGGAGATGGACATCGCCGATCTCGGCCTCGAGTACGGGACGCCCGGGGAGTACATGGACCGTGGGGAGCTGGTCCCCGACGCGGTCGTCAACGCGATCGTCGACCGCGCGCTCGCGGACGCCGACGGCTTCGTCCTCGACGGCTACCCGCGAAACGAAGAACAAGCCGAGGAGCTCGACGACATGACCGATCTCGACGTCGTCCTCTACCTCGAGGTGGGCGAGGAGGAGCTCGTCCACCGGCTCACCGGCCGGCGGCTGGATCCCGAGACCGGGGACATCTACCACGTCGAGTACAACCCCCCCGAGGAGCCGGCCGTCGAGAGCCGGCTGATCCAGCGCGACGACGACGACGAGGAGACCGTCCGCGAGCGGCTGCGGGTCTACCGGGAGAACACCGAACCCGTCGTCGAGCGCTACGAGCAGCAGGGCGTCTTAGAACGCGTCGACGGCGAAGGCTCGCCCGAGGAGGTCTGGGAGGACGTGAAAGCGACGATCGAGGCGGCGAGCTAGTTCTCGACGTCGAGCTCGTGGACGGCGACGTTGAGGTAGGTGACCTCGGCCGGGAAGACGTAGCCGTCGGCGGACATCTCCGCGGCGAAGTGCTCGACTGCCTCGTCGTACATCCCCTCGGGGGCGGCGGAGTGAACGTACGCCGAGTCGACGATTATCGAACCGGTGATGTCGGCTGCCGCCTGGATACATAGCTGTTCCTCACAACCGACGTGTTCGCTGTGGCCGTCGAACGTGTCGCCGCCCGTCGGCGCGTATATGAGTCCCTCAAATTCCGGGTTTCCGCCGCCGCCAGTGGGTTCGAAGCCGATGTGCATCTCCGACGTGCCGTAGATCTGGAGGTACTGGGAGTCGGTCGAGTCGTCGCACGGATCGACGCACATCCCGGAGTTCCCGGACGTGTAGTACATATCACCACTGGAGAATATCTGCAACGTGTTACCGTCTTCCTCCCAGCCTTCGACCGAAAGCTCGCCCCCGTCCAGAACGATGTCGTCCTCGACTACGATGGCGGAGTCACCGTCGGAGACGTCGACGACGATGTCGTCCTCGACGCGGAGCTCGTCCGTGTAGTACGTTCCGCTCGGCACCGTCTCCCCCTCGACGTCCGAGAGCTCGGTCGTGTTCTCGTCCCCGCCGAGCTCGTCGATCATCTCCTCGATGATGCCGTCCATCGGCGGGTAGGGGCCCGCATCATCGGTCAGATCGAGGTCGGCGTTCTGTCCGCTGCCGGATATCTCCGCTTGCCCTGCGACGATCCCGTCGCTGAACGTTCCCTCTTTGATGTCGATCTGGCCGAGTGCCACTCGGAGGACCCCCTCGTCTCCCTCGTCACACGACTCCCGGATCGCCTGGCCGTCGGCCTGCCCGGTCTCGGACTCGAAGTACGTCTCCCAGCCGACACAGTACTCGCTTTCGATCTCGACGGTCACGATCCCCATTTCGACGGTGTCGATGTGACTGAACGGGGTCGTCCGGTTGTGAGCTACCGTCACGTCCCCGGTCGTCAGGTCGCGGTCGCCGCTGACGGTGGCCACCGGCAGGGTGATGGTCTCGCTGTCGGCGTCGTAGTGGACCGGCGGGGGCGAAATCATCCGGGTCTGCTCGCCCGTCTCCCGCCAGACGCCCCCGGCCTGGTAGGCGACGATGCTGCCGTCATCGGCCTCGTACTCGATCGCCCCCATCGTCAGCGTCTCGTCGAGTCCGTCGGCGGTGATCCTGATCGTTCCGGCGTCGCTGGTCGCCACTGCCCCCTGTCCGCCGGCACCGCTGGTCGATACACCCTGCCCGCCGGCGTCGAAGCTTATCGAGGAGACGGAGTCACCGTTCGCCGAGGCGGTGGCCATCTCGTGGCTTAGCTCGACGAACGCGCTCTCGATCCGCTCCTGTTCGGCCTGGCTCTCGGTCGTGCCGAGCGCCTCGGTGCCGAGTACGAAGATCCCCAGGCTCGCGATGGCGACGATCCCGGTCAGCAGTACCACCCCGAGGACCGCCGTCTGCCCCCTCCTACCCCCCAGTCTCCTGGATGGACGCAGACACATACAGGGTACGATGAGTTATCCAATAGATAAACAGTCACGGCCGTCCCGACCGTTTCGGACCGTTCAATTCCGTTCAGCGGCCGATAGCGTTATGAGTCGGCCGGCTTCCCGGACCTCGGGACGGCACCTGCGCCCCGAGGTCAGTCGATCACGATCGTGCTGCCGTCGATGTCGACGTCGGGTTCGCTCTCGGGGCCGTCGTCGTCGGAGGCCTCGCCGGTGCCGACGTTGGGGACCTCTCCGAACTCGTCCTCGCCGTCACCGAGCTCAAATTCGCGGTCGGAGTCCGACGAACCGGGTCCGATCTCGAGATCGTCGACGTCGACCAGTGCCGTGTCTTTCGCGTCCTCGCTGCGGACGGTGAGCTCACGGTCGTCGCCGTCGTCGTCGGTGCTCGTCCGCCAGACGAGCGTGATCGTCTCCTCCTCGTCGACCTCGAGCGTGCTCGGTAGCTCGACGGACCGGGTGTCGACGGTCTCGCCGTCGGGATTCTCGAGGGCGATCGTCTGTGTCACGTTCGTCTCGTCTCTGTCCGCGTAGCGGCTGGTGACCGTGACGTCGACCTCGACGAACTCGCCGGCAGTCACGTCCTCACCGACGTCGTCGATCTCGACCTCGAAGGCCCCTTCGGCGGCGAGCTCCCAGGCGAACCGCGGGTAGTCGTCGGGGATCGCGACCCACGGGCCGCCGTCTTCCTCGTAGTCGAGGTTGCCCATGTTGCCGGGTTCGGTTGCGTCGAGACCGATCATTTCGGCGGTAGTTCGGTCGTTCCAGTCGAGCGTTGGTGTGGGTGTCGTGCCGGAGCCCTCCTGACGGCCGTCCCCATCTTCCTGTTCGGTTCGGTCCCAGTACACAGCGCTGGTGAACACGTCACCAGTCTCTCCGTCCTGCTGGAGGATCGCGCCGACGATCGAGCCGCCCTGGTCACTCTCAACACTTACGTTCGTGTACATCTGATCGAATTCGGAGTCGACGTACGACGTCGCACCGAGGACGCCACCGGCGTTCGCGTTCCCGGAACCGGTAAACTCGACGTCGATGTCTTGGGTGTATCCGACCGAGAGGGTCGACCCCCAGTGGGTTCTACCGACGAGTCCACCGATCCCCTCACCAAGGAACCCTTCCACGTTCTCGCCACCGGACACCTTCCCTTCAGCGACCAGTTCGTTGTCCAGTTCGGCGTGTGCGCCTGCGCCGACCAGACCACCGACCAACTGTTCTTCGGCCCGTACTGTGCCCTCGCTTCTGGATTGGTTGATCGTTCCTCCTGCCTGGCCCGCTAGCGCGCCGACGTAGCGCTCCCCGTGGACATCGACGTCCGCCAGGCGGACGTTTCGTATTTCGGAGCCTTCTCCGACGTCGATCGTCTCAAACCCCTGTTCGTCCTCGAGATGTGGTAAACTGGTGGAGCCGAAGAGGCCGACGAACCGTTCGTTTGGCCGTTGGATCGTCAACCCCTCGATCACGTTTCCGTTGCCCTCTAACGTGCCGCTAAACAGCTGTCCCTCCCAGTCACACGGTCGATCGCACCGGGTCGGTCCCTCCAACCAGTCGTGGCCTCCATCACCGATCGGCTCGAAGCCTCTGGGATCCCCTGTTTCGGTTACGTATTCGTACGTAACGTCCATTTGTGAACCACATCCCCACCAAGGACAATCCGTGACTTCGATAATACCCTCGTCGGCGTCGATAACTTCGACTTCTGCGCCATCAGTGGCTTCGACCGATCCTTCCACGACAGGTGTTTCCGAAAGCTCAAACTGCTCGCCTTGTTCGATATTGCCACTGCTGCCGGTTTTCTCCTCGGTGGTGGTGTTCACCGGGTTCCAGTACTGCGTGCCGTGGGCGTCGATATCGTCGACCAGTTCGTAGTGAGCCTCGAGGTCGTGATCCTCGATACACTGCAGTTGGTCGACGTTTTGTATCTGATACGGGTCGTCACTCGTGCCCCCTCCCTCGTAGCTGACTTCGCTGCAGTCGGGGCCGTCACGAGCGACGACGAGGACCTCTTCCATCTCGTCGTCGTCCGTCTCGACCGTGATACGATCCGTTATGACGTCGCTGGCGGTGTCGTACTCGAGTTCGACGGTTTCGGGGTCTCCGTCGGTGACTTGCGCCGAGTCGACCTGACTGCCGTCGGTCCCCTTCAGGACGACTTCTCGAGTCGCATCGCCGGCGATACTCTCGAGGTCGGCTTCGATCGTCGCCGTGTCGCCCGGTTCGACCGGGTCGTCGAGGACCGTAACGTTTTCAACCTCGAGCAACGGCTCGACGTCGACCTCGGCGGACTCCTCGTCGCCGGCGGTACGGACCGTGACGGTCGTCTCGTCGATCGGATCCGGAACGGCGACGTCCTCCCAGACGAGCGTGATCGTCTCCTCCTCGTCCTCGAGTTCCACTTCTTCGACGGCGACCGCGTCGCCGTCGAACCCCTCGAGCCAGACGAGTTCCTCGCCCGCGTCGCCCGCGTTCTCGAGGTCGACGGTGACCTCGAGCGAGCTTCCCGGCTTGACCGGATCGTCGAGGGCGACGTCCTCGATCGAGAACTCGGGGATCTCCCGCTCCTCGACGACGAGGAACGAGCCCCGGTCGTCGAGCCCGTCGTCCGCCGTGACGTCGTACTCGTAGATCTCCCCCGCCTCGAGCCCGGGATCAGCCACGGTCAGTTCGACGCGTTCGGTGTCGCTGCCGTCGACGGAGATGTCCTTGCTGACGTTGATGAGCCCGTCGTCCCCGTCTTGCTCGAACAGTTCGAGAGTTACCGGGCCCTCGAGATCCTCGAATCCCGTGTTGTTGATCTCGGCTTCGACGACCACGTCCTCATCCTCGGTGACGACCTGCTCGCCACCGGCGATCCCCCGGTCCTCGGTGACGACCAGCCCGGCGTCGTACCCCTCGGTGATTTCGAACTCGCCGCTCTTGCCCTCTTCGTCGCTTTCGGTCGTCACGGAGAACTCGTACTCGTCGTTTGGCCACTCGGACTCGCTGATGTTCCAGGTGATGGTCGCGTCTCGGCCGTATTCGAGCGTGAGGTCCCTGTCCGAGGATACTATCTCGCCCCCCGTCTCGTGGTGTATCTGAATCGTCGCTTCTTCGGTTCCGTTCTCGACCCCTAGATTTTGCAGCCGCGCACCGATGGCCACTTCGTCCCCGTCGGGTTCCACGATATCGACGACATCGAAATGTGTCCCCTCCTTCCCGTAGTAAAACGATCCGTACGTGTCAAGACTGTCTTCGTCGTTTTCAACGTAGATATCGTACTCGTACTCCTGACCCGGGCTCAACCCCTCGTAGTGGTCCGGTGGGATCTGAAACTCCTGTACTTCGGACTTCCCTGGACCGAGTTCGAGACGCTCCGTATCCTCGATTCCTTCACCGAGAATTTCAAACGTCACGTCCCGGTCTATCGACTCGTCGCCTGTGTTATTGAATTCGGCCGTCCAGTTGAGAGGATGAGGTGCAGGGCTCTCGGAAGGGAACGTGACACGAACGTCGTTCGGATCCGGATAGTCCGGACTTCCCAGGTCCTCCGAAATACGGAACGTCGCCGGATCGGGCGTATCTCCGAGGCCCATAGCTTCCATCGTCACGACGTCGCCGTCACGGTCGACCTCGACGTCCCGGTCCGTGAGCTCGGCTTCGTTCTCGAGGTGACGCTCCCAGCCCGCGGCGTACTCGCTTTCGATCCGCAGTGCGAGGTCCTGTGGATCGCTCGGGTCCGTGTCCATCTCACAGTCCCGACTCGCACCGGAGAGCTCCTCGACGGCGGCGCGGGAGGCCGTGAGGTTCTTCTGAGCCACCGCGTCGCCGCCGTCGTGGCTCCAGTCGATTTTCATCACCGACAGCTGGAGTCGGTCGTCGTCGAAGCCGACTCCCGGGGGCGATCTAACGAACGTGTCACTCGAGGTCCGCTCGAAGACACCACCACCCTGGTAGGCAACGGTGCGGTCGCCGGCCTCGTACTCGATCGTTCCGAGCTCGTCGACGCTGGCGCTGCAGGGTTCGTGGTCTTCGTCGTCCCACGGTATTTGTCCTTGCTCGCTCGCGTTGTACCAGACGAGCTCGATCGAGCCGTCCGGGGAGAAGCTGGCGCCGCTGCCGGCCTCGAGCCCGAGCACCTGCTCCTCGCCGGTCTCGGCGACCGTCCGGATGCTCCGGTCGTTCATGTCCATCGCCGACCGGATCGTCTCCAGTTCGGTGTCGGTCTCGGTGGCGTCAATCAGCGCGCTTCCGGCGATAAAGAGCAACGCTGCGCCGGCGAACACCATCCCGAAAAGCAGGATGATGCCGACCAGCGGCGTCACTCCCCGCTCCTCCCGGTCGGATCGCGGCCCGCCGGCTGTCCACGACATTTGTTACGGGGCTATTCTCAAGGATATCATATAACCGTTCTGGCCGAATCGAGGCGTGAAACGAGCAGTACAAGTAAATATCAGTTCCGTTCGTGTGCCGCCAACACCGTCGGACGGAACTGGTTGGGACTCCGAACGATGTCGGCCGGCCGGCCGGACGAGTGCCGGCGTTTGCCATGGAGCTATCGGCCCCCACCACGGGGTCATTGGCGCCGGCTTCTACCACGGGGCCATCGGTGCGGGTGAACGATACTCCGCGGATCCGGTCGGCGCGGGAAGATAAACACTTGTATACCGGACGTGCCCTAGCCTCGGGTAGATGACCCGTACCGCGGAGAAAGTGGATACCCTCGTCCGCGAGGACGCCGCGATGGTCGACGCCCTGAATCGGGTGCGGGAGGCCGCCGACGAGAACGGCGGAGAGGTAACGTGGGGAGACGTCAACGACGAGCTCACGAGCGGCCAGTGGGGCCGGATCATCGAGAAGGGGATCCTCGTCGACCGCGACGACGGCTTCGAGATCGCCGACCGGGAGGCGTACGACCGGGCGCTGGACGGCGACGCCGAGCCGGGTGCGGACGCCGACGCGGAGCTCGCGGAGGCCTCGAGCTGGTCCCAGTGGGACAAGATGGCCGGCGCCGGCGCGGTCATGCTGATGGTCGCCTACTGGTTCGAGTCGGTCCGGGACGTCGTCGGCGGGACCGTCGATATGGCGCTCGCGCCGCTCGACGCCACCCTGCCCTTCTACGCCGTGATCCTCTCGGTGGCGATGCTCACCGGCCTCTACTCGACGCTGTTGCAGGCGAACCTGATGAACGTCGAGCGGATGGGGGTCTACCAGGAGCGGATGAAAGCCGTCCAGGACAAACGCAAGGAGGCCCAGGAACGAAAGAAGGCGGCCGAGGAGCGGGACGCGAGCGAAGAGGAGATCGAACGAATCGAAGAGGAGCTCCAGGAGATCCAAGAAGAGCAGATGGAGGCGATGGCCGAGAACCTCGGGATGTTCAAAGAGCAGTTCCGGCCGATGGTCTGGATCATGCTGTTGACCATCCCGCTTTTCCTCTGGATGTGGTGGAAGATCCACGACGTCGGGCTCACCGAAGCCGACGCCTCCGTGGTGATGCCGATCGTCGGTCCGATCGACTGGAACGAGGGCGTGATCGGGCCACTGCGAAGCTGGATCGTCTGGTACTTCGTCTGTTCGATGGGCTTTACCCAGCTGTTGCGCAAGGCGCTGAACATCGACATGAGCCCGACGGGCTGATCGGAGTCCCCTGTTCTCTCGAGCGACGGTCCGTGCGTCCGGCGAAACGCCGTACCGACGAGCCGTAGCCCCGACGAAACGCCGTACCGACGAGCCGTAGCCCCGACGACGGACCGTCACCGCTAACCGTCCACACCCCCCAGCCGGAGGCATGCGGACGCCCGCGGAGAACGCCCGGCTGGCCCTGTTGCTCGAGGTCGCCGGTACGCCAAAGCCCGGCAACGTCGACCGCCACCGCGATCTGCCGGAGCTTCGGTTCGAGCACTTCCTGGCGGGTGCCGTCGGCGCGAGCGAGGGGCTGGCGCTGGCGGGCTCGGGGAGCCCGGTCGGGGTGGCCTTCGAGCGTGCGGTCGCCGGGATGGCCGACCAGGGCGGTGGCAACACCCAGTTCGGTGCGCTCGCGTTGCTCGTCCCGCTCGTACGGGCCGCAGCCGACGGCGACCGCGGGCTCTCGCCCGCAGACGCCTCCCGGATCGCCGAGTCGACGACGGTCGCCGACGCCGTGGCGTTCTACCGGGCGTTCGAGCACGTCGACGTCTTCGTCGACGAGCCGCCCGCGGACGCTTCGGTTCCAGACGTCCGGCGCGGGGCCGCGGCGGCCGCGGAGCTCACGGCGACCGGAACGACGTTGAAGGACGTGATGGCCACGGGTGCCCCTCGCGACGACGTCGCCCGGGAGTGGTGTCGTGGCTTCGAACGGTCGTTCGCCGCCGCCGACCGGCTCGCGGGTGCCGACGGCCCCCTCGCCGATCGGGCCGCCGAGGTCTTCATCTCCCTGCTGGCAGATCGCCCGGACACGCTCGTAGCGAGCCGTCGGGGTGTGGGGGTCGCCGAGGAGGTGAGCGAGCGTGCGCGCGAGCTCCAGCGAACCGACGCCCTCGCCGAGGAGCCGGACCGACTCGAGGCGTTCGCCGACGAGCTCGTCAGCCGCAGGATCAACCCCGGGACGACCGCCGACCTCGTCGCTGCCGGGCTGTTCGTCGCCCTGGAGAACGGGGTGATCGAGCCGTGACCGACGACTCCGGGGCGAGGGACGATCGGGCCGCGACTGACGGCGGATGGCCGGTGGAGCTGTCGGGGGTCACCGAGTCGGTCGTGACTACCCGCGGAGCCGACGGCCGGTGGAACCTCGCGGCGCTCGGCCTCTTCGCCGGCGATCCCGTCACGGCACGCACCTGGGGGGACACCCGGACCCGGCGGAACTTCCACCGGGAGGGAGAGGGGTACGTCCAGTTCACGCGCGATCCGGTCACGTTCGTCGACGCGGCACTCTCGATCGTCGAGATCGAGGAGCCGATCGTCGAGGGGGTTGACGCCTGGGTGCGCGTCGAGGCCCGCAGCGCCGAGACGGGCGTCGACGGCGGAACCCGCTGGGAACGCTGGGAGCTTCGCCCGGTGGACGCCGGCGTCCGTCACCGACGGGTCGGGACGGTCGACCGGGGGGTCGCCGCCGTCGTGGAGGCGACCGTGGCTGCCTCGCGGCTGAACGTGCCGGCGTACGACGACGACCCCCTCGAGACGATCCTCGAACACTGCGTCTCGGTGGTCGACAGCGCCGGGGACGACCGTGCGCGGGAGGCGATGGCCCGGGTTCGGGAACGCTCGACGTGGGAGCCGGCGGACGAGAACGAATGGCTTTAGAGTGCGCTCACGGAAGGTGAGGGCATGGCAATCAAGCCCGCCTACGTCAAGAAGACGGGGAACCTGCTGTTAGAGCGGTACCCGGACGCGTTCACGACCGACTTCGAGCAGAACAAAGAGAGCGTCGCCAAGCTGACGAACGTCGAGTCGAAGGGGGTCCGAAACCGGATCGCCGGCTACGTCACCCGGAAGAAAGCCGCCCAGGTCCCCGCCTGAGCCGAGTTCTCGTCGACGTCGGACCCCGAGCAGTGACCACGCCGTCCGTCGTCGACGCTACACCCGCCCGCGGACGGAGCCGGCGGCCGGCACCGATCGTGCGAAGTGTATCCAAACCGTTTTGAGCACCGGCGTCCGAGCCTCGGCAATGTCTGTACGTGTTGGCATCCTGGGTGCCACCGGCGCGGTCGGGCAACGGCTGATCGAACTGCTCGAGCCCCACCCCGAGTTCGAGATCGCCACGCTCACCGCGAGCGAGTCGAGCGCCGGCGAACGGTACCGCGACGCCGCGAAGTGGCGCATCGAGGCTTCCATCCCGGAGGACGTCGCCGAGATGACCGTCGTGGCGACCGAGCCGGAGGCGGTCGGAGACGACGTCGACTTGCTTTTCTCGTCGCTTCCCTCGGACGTCGGTGCGGCGGTCGAACCCGCCTTCTGTGAGGCCGGCTACGTCGTCTCCTCGAACTCCTCGAACGCGCGGATGGCCGCGGACGTCCCCCTCGTGATCCCCGAGGTCAACGCCGACCACGTCGACTTACTCGAGGTCCAACGCGACGAGCGAGGCTGGGACGGTGCACTCGTGAAGAACCCGAACTGCTCGACCATCACGTTCGTTCCCACCCTCGCTGCACTCGCCGAGTACGGCCTCGAGCGAGTCCACGTCGCGACCCTCCAGGCGGTCTCGGGGGCCGGCTACGACGGCGTCAGCTCGATGGAGATCATCGACAACGTCGTCCCCCACATCGGAAGCGAGGAGGAGAAACTCGAAACCGAGTCCAGGAAGCTCCTCGGCAGCTTCGACGGCGCCGAGCTGTCCCACCACGACCTCGAGGTCGGCGCCTCCTGTAACCGGATCCCCACGATCGACGGCCACCTCGAGAACGTCTGGATCGAGACCACGGAGGGGCTCTCCGTGGAGGAAGCCAGAGACGCTATGCGGACGTACCCCTCCGCCGATCTGCCCTCCTCGCCCGAACAACTGATCCGGGTGTTCGACGACCCCGACCGACCACAGCCCCGTCTCGACCGGACCCTCGGCGACGGGATGGCGATCTCCGTCGGCGGCGTCCGCGAATCGACGTTCGGCCTGCAGTACAACTGTCTGGCACACAACACGATCCGCGGTGCGGCGGGCGCGAGCGTGCTCAACGGCGAGTTGTTGCTCCGGAACGGCTACCTCTGATCGCGGCCGCCGGGACGGTCGCCTCACTTCTCGCAGGGAACTGCCGCCTCCCGAGTTTGAACCGAAACCAGACGTGCTCGCTTCGTTGCGCGCGACTGGTGGAGCTGCAAATCCGGCCGAATCGCGTTCACACTCCTCGCGGTGTTGCTCGCGGCAGAAATGCCGCCTCCCGGATTTGAACCGGGGACAGCTCGATCTTCAGTCGAGTGCTCTCCCAGTCTGAGCTAAGGCGGCGCGTCCTGTCCTCGGTCGAAGGTAGAAAAAAGGGTTTCGAATGCCGCCCGTGGGGGGCCGGCGCGAGGGGTGATAACGAGCTGTTACCACGGCGGTGGCGGGCTCCGGCGTCGTCGTCGGTCGACTCAACGAGCTGTTGGTCACTCACGCGGTACGCTCACGGGATTCGAATTACCGGATCACGGTTGTCTGTATTCACGATATTCAAGACACCCTTTTGCGGCGTGGCGGACAATTTACCATTATGGAAGCCCTTACGGCCGACCGGGGTGAGGATCTGATGGCCGACACGATCCTCGAACTCCTCGCGAACCGCCGCCGGCGGTACATCCTCTACGCACTGGAGGGAAGAAAAGAGCCCGCCGCCCTCTCACGACTCGCCGAGACCGTCGCGGGCTGGGAACACGGCGTCCCTCCCGAGGAGGTCGCGAAAAACGAGTACAAGAGCGTCTACGTCTCGTCGGTACAGTGTCACGTCCCGAAGCTCCACGACGCGGGCGTGGTCGACCACGACGAGAGCGATCACACCGTCGTCCTCGCGGAGAACTTCGAACAGCTCCGTCCGTACCTCCGGCTGGTAATGAACGATGAACCCCCGGAGTCGCCGTTTCACTCCGAGATCGAGTTCGGCGGCGACGGCGTCATCGGCCAGATCCGCCAGAACGTCGCCCGCCTCGGTCTCTGAGCGGAGCCAGCGCGGCCGGCCGCCGCGTCGGCCGGGCACACCCCCGGGGAGCGCCGGCCGGGGAAACCGTTTTCATCCAGTCGGTCCTGCCAGTCACATGGTAGGTCGTTCGGATTCGGTGCTTCTGACGCTGCTCGCGGGAAACGAGGCCCACGTCGAGGGGCTGACGCCGGATCACTTCGTGGCAGTCAGGGAGGAACAACGCCCCGCGGCGATCACCGTCTGCTGTTCGGACTCGCGGGTCTCACAGGAGGGGATGTGGTCGATCGACGAGCCGGGGACGGTGTTCACCCCGAGCAACATCGGCAACCAGACCTGGGACGACCACGGCGGCGACCGGATCGTCGACGGTAGCCTGCTGTATCCCATCCACCACGCGGGGACGGAGGCAGTCGCGATCGTCGGCCACACCGGCTGTGGTGCGGTCACCGCGGCCTACGACGTCGCGACGGGTGGGAAACCACCCGGACCGCAAGGGGTGCGAAAGTGGGTCGAACTGCTGGTCCCCGTCGTCGAGGAGGCACTCGAGAGCGGCTTGATCGATCGCGAAGCCGCCACCGAACGGGTCGTCGATCAGCTCGTCGAGTACAACGTCGACGCCCAGGCCCGATTTCTCAGGAACTCCAGGGACGTCCCCGAGACGGTCTCGGTGTACGGCTTCGTCTACGACTTTCACGGCGTCTACGGCGAGGAGGCCGGCCGCACGTACCTGGTAAACCTCGACGGAACGACCGACCCCGACCGGATCGCCGAGTGCCTCCCTGGCTACGACCACGCCGTCGACAGCCTGCTGTACGGGTGACGTCCGCGCAGTCGACGGCGGGGCTTCACGCCCGCGAAGCGGCGGGGCTCTCGGTTTGGGGGGGAGCGAGGGTCCGTTCGTGCCGTCCCACGACGCGTCAGGGTTTTGGTGCTGTCAATCGTCACCCCGATATGAGACCGTTCGAGTCGGACGCGGGCTTCTACTACGGGGTCGGCGTGTTCACGCTGGTGGTATTCGTGGCCTCGATGGCCGTCGTCGCCCTCGTCTGGCCGGAGTTCCTGGGTGCACGCGAGCTGGCGGGGTTCTTCGTCGGCTACCTCGTGTTTGTGGCCGTCTACGTCGTTTCGATGTCCGTCGCCCGCCTCGAGGACGGCGACGGTGCCTGACCGGAACCACAAGAGCGTAGGTCGTCCCCGGCCTACCGCCGGGCGATGGACCGGATCACGCTGGGAAACACCGTCTTCGAGGGCGAGAACAACGCCTACCTGTTCGACGGCGAGCGGACCGTCCTGGTCGATACGGGCGTCGCCGTTCCGGAGACGCGCGAGCAACTGGAGGCGGGACTCGCCGACCGCGGAGTCGGGTTCGCCGACGTCGATGCGATCGTGCTCACACACTACCACGCCGACCACGCCGGCCTCGCCGGGGAGATCCAGGCCGCAGGCGACGCGACCGTCTACGTCCACGGGGCCGACGCGCCGCTCGTCGCCGACCGGGAGGGCGCCTGGGGGGACGTCGAAGCCACCCACCGGCGGCTGTTCGAGGCGTGGGGGATGCCCGCCGAGGACCGTCGGGAGCTTCTCGACTACCTCGACCACGGAACACGGCTGCAGGGGCCCACTCCGGCGGTCGAGACGGTCGCCGACGGCGACCGACTCCGGTTCGGCGACGTCGAACTCGAGGTGTTCCACACGCCCGGCCACACCGCCGGGCACGTCTGTCTCGTCCACGGGAAGGAGCTCCTCTCGGGGGACGCCCTGTTGCCGGTGTACACGCCGAACGTCGGTGGCGCGGACGTCAGGGTCGATCGACCCTTAGAGCGGTACGTCGAGACCCTCGGGGCGATCGCCGACCGGGGGTTCGACCGGGCGTGGCCGGGACACCGCGATCCGATCGACGATCCGGCGGGACGGGCGCGGACCATCCTCGAACACCACGAAGAGCGGTCCTACCGCGTGCTCTCGGCGCTCGGAGAGGATGGACCCGCGGACGCCTGGACGGTGAGCGCCCGGCTCTTTGGCGACCTCGAGGGGATCCACGTCCTCCACGGTCCGGGGGAGGCGTACGCTCACCTCGGGGCGCTCGAACGTACCGGCGACGTCGAACGCGTCGGCGGGGAGTACCGGCTGGCCGACGGGACCGCCGCCCGGCTGGCCGAACGTGGGGACGAACGCTGGCCGCTGTGAGCCGTCACCGGCCGACGCGTCGCTGGCCGATCGGCGACGGCGAAGAATCGAGCGGTCGCCCGTCTACAGGTCGCGGGGCTGGACCGTCTTCCGGTCGTTCGCTTCGGCACGCTCGGCTGCGTCCTCGAGCAGCTCCGAGACTTCGGCGTCGAGCGCGTCGTAGAAGTCCGAGGCCACGTTCTTGTCGTCGAGCGCTTCCTTCACGGCGGCTTTGACGATGAGATCTGCCATACGGTTCGGTTCTTTCCCGTACCCCTTTATAATAGTTGTGTTTGATACTGGCCGTAGAGCCCCGCTGACGGGCCGAAACGGCCGATTCGACCATCGAACCGCCAAAAAGTATTTAACCGAGGCGCTTTCCCCGGCGTGGACGGCCGCCGAGGCCCTCACTCGCCGGCCCGAATCGGACCCTGCGTTTTCGAGACGCGCGCCATCCGTTGGCTCCGGCCGACTCTCGGCGGCCCGCGGAACGTCGGCCCTCGACCGTCGTCGACCCGACGGATTCGAGTGTTCCCGCCCGGTAGGGGGGGCATGCGTGAACTACTCGAGTCGGTCGCGGTGGGCGAGCTCTCCCCGGCGGCCGCGGAAGCACGGCTCAAGGGGTACGTCACCGGGGACGGCTGGCGGTTCGACGCGACCCGGGAGCGTCGCCGCGGCATCCCCGAGGCGATCCTCGCGGAGGGAAAACGGCCCGATCAGGTCGCCGCGTTGACCGTCGCGGCCGTCGAGACCACCGACCGAGCGCTGCTCACTCGCGTCTCGCCGGAACACGTCGCGGCGATCGAGGACCGTCTCGAACGGAGCCACCCGGAGGCTACGGTCGATCGACGCGGGCGGAGCCTCCTCGTCGCCGATCCGGCGTACGAGCCCCCGTCGCTGTCGGCGACCGTCGGGATCGTCACTGCGGGGGTCGCCGACGGGCCCGTCGCCGAGGAGGCCGCGCTCGTCTGTGAGGACGCCGGTGCGACCGTCGACCGGATCGACGACGTCGGCGTCGCCGCCCTCGACCGGGTCCTCGATCAGCTCGACCGTCTGCGGGTCGCCGACGTGTTGATCGTCCTCGCGGGCCGGGAGGGGGCGTTGCCGACCGTGATCGCCGGACTCGTCGAGACGCCGGTCGTCGGCGTCCCCGTCTCGAGCGGCTACGGCCACGGAGGGGACGGCGAGGCGGCGCTGGCGGGGTTACTCCAGTCGTGTACGGTGCTCTCGGCGGTGAACGTCGACGCCGGCTTCGTCGCCGGCGGGCAGGCCGCGTTGATCGCCCGAGCGATCGACGGAGCTTCCGAGGAGAAAGCGAAAGATTCGAAGAGTAAACAATAACTTCTCGAAGTCGAAATCGTATACATCGTTTGGGAAAGCCTATTTAATATCCCGTGGGGTACGGATGGTACCGGCACGAGACCGGTGTGAACATGCCAGAGTGTGACCACTGTGGCGCACACGTGTCCGAGCGGTTCGCGCGCGTGTTCGCCGACGAACGCGGCGACGTCCACGCCTGCATCAGCTGCTCTGCGAACGCTGGCATCGCAGAGGTCGCGAGACGACGTGGACGCAGCGCCTGAGAGACGTATCGAAAGTACGAGTACGGACCCCGAACCTGGCTGCGGGAGGTTTTTAGCGGTCGGACGCCCACCGGTTGCGTGGGCAGACACGTCGTCTACGTACTCGAATGTGCCGACGGGAGCCTCTACACCGGCTACACCACCGACCTCGAGCGACGCGTCGTCGAACACGACGCCGGCGAGGGTGCGAAGTACACCCGCGGACGCACCCCCGTCGCGCTCGTCTATCACGAGCGTTACGGGAGTCGGTCGGCGGCCCTCTCCCGCGAACACGAGATCAAGTCGCTCTCGCGAACCGAGAAGGAACGTCTCGTCGGGCTTGACGGGGAGTGACTCCACGCTCGGAAGATCGTCCCCGCCAGCGGACGGTTCGGGAGGGGAACGGAGCGCACTTTTGTGGGTCGACCGCGTCGGTGGCTCCATGGAGACGATCACGTTCGGCACCGACGGCTGGCGGGCGACCCTGGAGGAGTTTACGGCGCCGCGGCTGCGGATGGTGACACAGGGGGTAGCGAGCTACCTGCGTGAGGAGGGGTTCGAGGCGCCGGTCGCCGTCGGCTACGACGCCCGCGAGAGCTCCGAGGGGTTCGCCCGGGAGGTCGCGCGGGTGCTGTGTGCGAACGGCTACGACGTGCTGTTGTCCGATAGGGATCGGCCGACGCCGCTTTTCGCCCACGGCGTCGTCGAACGGGGGCTGTCGGGAGCCGTCGTGGTCACCGCCTCGCACAACCCTCCGGAGTACAACGGTGTGAAGTTCATCCCTCACGACGGCGCGCCGGCGCTCCCCACGGTGATGGACGCCGTCGCCGACCGGCTGGCGGAGCCCGACTCCCTCCCGC
>PUPA01000223.1 GCA_003552885.1 Natrialbaceae archaeon | reverse complement strand
TACGAGTTCGTCAACGCGACGCCCGAACAGTTCCGGGCGACCGGCGGCGGCGCTCCCGCCTACCTCGGCGTGCTCGAACTCGAGGTCTCGATCGCCGACTGAGCCGGCCGGCGCCACCGGACTCGTCGGCGTACGCGCCGTCCGGGCCGCTCTCCGACCGTGTGGTGGTCGGTGACACCCTCCGAAGCCGGTCACTCCAGGCGATCGAGGACGGCCTCCCGGTCGTAGGCCAGCGAGAGCGACCGCGAGCGGCCGCGTCCCTCGATGTCGGCGTACTCGGCGTCGATCAGCCCGAGCTGGTCGAGCTTGTTGACCATCTCCGCGTAGCGGGTGTAGCCGAGGCCGGTTTCCTCCTCGAACGGCCCGTACACCGCCCCGGCCTGGCCGCCGTCGTGGTGAGCGATCACGCCGAGTAAGGCCCGTTCGTTCTCGCTCAGCCCGGAGAGGCTTCGAGAGAGGTGGACGTACTTCGAAGTCTCGTAGGCGTTCTCGACGTCCTCCTCGGCGACGACGCGGCTCGCACGCATCTCGGCGTTCAGCCCCGCCCGCCGGAGCAGGTCGATCCCGACCCTGAGGTCGCCGCTCTCGGCGGTGAGGCAGGCGACCCGGTCGAGGACCGCCGGGGAGACGACGCCGTCGTGAAAGCCCCGGTCGACGCGCTCGCGCAGGATGTCGACGATCTCCGGCTCGTCGTAGACGGGAAAGTAGACGTCCTCCGGGCGGAAGACGCTCTGTACCCGCGAGTCGAGTTCGGAGACGGGATCGAGCGTCGGATCCGAGGAGATGACGACGACGCCGACTTTCGCCCCGGGGTACTCCTCGTGGGCGCGCAACAGCGAGTAGAGGGCACCGGAGGCTTCGTTCTCGTAGAACAGGTAGTTGACGTCGTCGAGGGCGACGACGAGCACCCGGTCGTCCTCGACCAGCTTCTCGGCGACTTGCCCGAACAGCTTCTTAAACGAGATCCCCGAGGAGGGTGGCTCGTAGTCGAAGGTGGCCTCGAACAACCGCGAGAAAACCGAGTACCGCGTGGAGTTGACCTGGCAGTTCACCCGCAGGGTCCGGACCTCCCGGCTCTGGGCGCCGACCTCGTCGAACAGCTTCTGTATCGCCGTCGTCTTCCCCGTCCCCGGGGGCCCACGGACCATCACGTTCAGCGGCCGCGAGCCCCGGACCGCCGGCCGCAACGCGTAGGTGAGGCTCTCGACCTGGCTGTCGCGGTGTTCGAACGTCTCGGGGACGTAGTCGATCTCGAAGACGTGCTCGTCTCTGAACACCGACTCGTCCCACGACAGCATCCCCTCCTCGGGGTCGTCGGCCATCACTTTCACCACGCTCTCGGAGCCACTTAGCTCTACGGGCTGTAGTCGTCGACACCGCCCGCGAGGACCGCCTCGAGCAGGTCGATGGCCGCCGCGACGTCCTCGAGGTGAGCCACCTCCGTCGGCGTGTGCAGATACCGGGTCGGGATCGAGAGGGCACCGACGGCCAGCGGGCCGCCGGCTCGCTGGAGCGGGCCGGTGTCGGTCCCCCCGGAGGGCAACACCTCGAGCTGGTGGGCGATCCCCTCCCGCTCGGCGACCGTCCGCAGCCGGCGGCTCACCCGCGGGCTCGTGATCACGCTCGAATCTTTGAGCTTGATCGCGACGCCGTCGCCGAGCTCGGTGACGCGCTCGCCGGCGTCGAAACCGGGGACGTCGTTGGCGACGGTCACGTCGAGGGCGATCCCCAGGTCGACGTCGAGCTCCGCGGCGACCGCGCTGGCCCCGCGCAGACCCACCTCCTCCTGGACGGTCCCACAGAGGTGGACGGTCGCCTCGGGGGCCTCGAGCCGGCGGGCGGCCTCGATGGCGGCGAACAGACAGACCCGGTCGTCGAGGGCCTTCCCGACGACGGTCTCGCCGACGCGTCCGGTCCGTGCGTCGAGGCTCACGAGGTCGCCGACGGAGACCCGTTCGGCGACCGCCGCGGCCGGCAGCCCGACGTCGACGGCGAGGTCCGAGAGGTCGGGCTCCCCGCGGTCCTCGTCGGCCGTGTGTGGCGGCGGCGAGCCGACGACGCCCGGCAGGTCGCCGTCCTCGGTGTGGACGGTCACCCGCTGGGCGGCCATCACGCGCGGATCCCATCCCCCGAGCGGATCGATCTCTAAGAAGCCAAACGGCTCCTCGTCGGTCCGGACGTGACGGACGATGAATCCGATCTCGTCCATGTGAGCGAGGACGGCGATGGCCCCGTCGCCGCGCCCCTCGATCGTGCCGACGACGTTTCCCATCGCGTCGGTCCGCACCTCGTCGGCGATCCCCGACAGCTCCCGCCGGACGAGTTCGCGGATCCGCTCCTCGTGGCCGGGCACCCCCCGCTCTTCGGTCAGCTCCGCAAGCAGCTCCAGGTTCAGCTCGCTCATCCGCCGACGGTTGGCTCCGGGAATATAAAAGTCCCGAGAGTCCACACCGTCGCGGCCGGCTCGCGAGGGGGTCCGTCGACCCGCGGGGGAAGCACGATCCGTCGGCCAGGATCGAAAGTTTGTCGACCCGTCGGTGCGGAGAGCCGGACGATACCCATGTCCGAATCACAACGAGACCTCGCGTTGCTGGCCGGCACCCTCCTGCTCGGGGCGGGATGGATGTTCATGCTGTTGATGCTGGCGAACACCTGGTGACCGCCCCGTCGGACGGAACCGCCTGAGGCTCCCGGCCCCCGTGGCGGCGAGAGGCGCCCACGACGTCCGTCCGGCAGGATCACTCCGCCTCGACGAGCGTGTCCTCGAGGCCCGCGAGGACGTCCGCCGGGCGCTCTGCGTGGGGCAGCAGCGTCGCGTAGTCGACGACGATCAGGTCGAGGTCGGCCTCCCCGGCCAGCCGGCGTCCCTCCCGCAACGGCCGGCGTTCGGCCTCCCGGCCCCAGACGAGCGTCGTCGGGACGCCGGCCGTCTCGATCGCCTCGGCGAGTTCGATCCCCGGGTCGAGCGCCCCCGAGAGCAACGACGCGGGCGCGAACCGGGCTCCGGGCCGGTGGGCAGACCGCCAGGCGTAGTCGACCGCATCCGCCTCGACCGCGTCGCCGTCGTAGTAGCCGTCCCGGGCGAAAAAGTACTCGACGGCGGGCTTGCTCGCGAGCAGATTGAACAGCGCGGTGCCGACCACCGGCGACCGGAGGAGCGTCCGCAGCCACGGCCGGTCGGAGCCGCCGTCGTCGCTCGGACAGACGAACACGAGCCGGGAGAACCCACCCTCGCTCGCGGCGGCCGCGACGAACGACGCCGACAGCGAGGGGACGATCACGGCCGGCTCCTCGAGGACGTCGGCGGCGAACTCCCGGAGGAACTCCGTGTAGAGCGTCGCCGAGTAGACCAGCGGCGGGCGGTCGGACCGGCCGAACCCCGGGAGGTCGACGGCGACGACGTGGAACTGCTCGGCGAGCTCCTCGAAGATCGGCCGGAACTCGTGGCTGCTCGCCGCCGCGTGGATCCCGTGGACCAAGAGGAGGTCGGGGTCGGCCGGATCGCCGGCGGCGGTGTAGGTCACGTCCATCCCGCGCCAGCGGTAGCTCCGTTCGACGCCAGGCAGGGGGTTTTCCAGCTCGCCGGCTCGGCTCGCGAGAACGCGGTTGCTCACGACGGCTGCGCCGGCCGCGCCGACGACGCCACCGAGGAGGGTGCGAAGCTTCATGCCGACCGATACGACGTCGCTGGATTTGAACCTGCGGGTCCTACCGCGACCGGGCGTCGAGCTCCGTGAGACACTCCTCGACGGGTGCGAGGGCGTCGGCGGCGACGGTGTAGGGGTCGGTCTCCCCGCGGCGGACCGACTCGGCCAGCGCTTCCAGGCCGCCGGCTCCGTCGAGCTCGGCCTCGAGCAGCCCGTGGACGTCCTCTCGCAGCAGCGTCGTGATCTCCTCGACGTACCGCCGCCGGCGCCGGTCGGCGAGCGCGCCCGAGCGCTCGAGATGTTCCCGGTGGGCACCGAAGGCGTCGAGCAGCTCGTCGATCCCCTCGCCGTCGGTCGCGACGGTCTCGACGATCGGGGGGAGCCACGCCTCGGCCCCGTCGGTGCCGTGGTGGCCGTCCTCGTCGACGCCGTGGTGGCCGTCCTCGTCGGTGCCGTGGTGGCCGTCCTCGTCGACGCCGTGGTGGCCGGTCGATCCCGGCCCGTGATGGCCCGTCGAGCCCGTGGCCGAGCCGTGGCCGAGCTCGATCATCTCCGAGAGCTCCTGGACGGTCCGGTCGGCTCCCGGCCGGTCGGCCTTGTTGACCACCAAGACGTCGGCGATCTCGAGGATCCCCGCCTTCAGGGTCTGGACGGTGTCCCCCGATCCCGGCGGGACGAGGACGGCGACGGTGTCGGCCGTGCGGACGACGTCGATCTCGTTTTGCCCCGCGCCGACGGTCTCGACGACGATCCGGTCTTTCCCGAACGCGTCCATCGCCTTCACGGCGTCGGCGGTGGCCGTCGAGAGCCCGCCGAGGCTGCCCCGGGCGCTCATCGACCGGACGAAGACGTCCATGTCGCCGACCGTCGAGGCCATCCGGATCCGGTCGCCGAGGACGGCGCCACCGGTGTACGGCGAGGAGGGATCGATCGCGATCACGCCGACGGTCTCCCCGCGCTCGCGGTAGCGCTCGGCGAGCTTGTCGACGAGCGTCGACTTCCCCGCACCGGGGCTGCCCGTGATCCCGATCACCTCGGCGCCGCCGGCGTGTTCGTACAGCGCCGAGACGAGCTCGCGGTGGCCCGGCGCGCGGTCCTCGATGCGGGAGATGACCCGTGCGAGCGCGCGGTGGTCTCCGTCGAGCAGCGCTGCGAGCAGCGCCTCGTCGTCGCCGGTCATCGCTCGGGGGCGTTCTCGCGGACGAACTCGATCGTCTCCTCTAGGGGTGTGCCGGGGCCGAAGACGGCGGCGACCCCCGCTTCCATCAGCTCGTCGCGGTCCTCCTCGGGGATCACGCCGCCGACGAGCACGAGGGTGTCCTCGGCCGCCCCGTACTCCTCCAGTCCAGCCATCACCTTCGGGATCAGGGTGTTGTGAGCCCCCGAGAGGATCGAGATCCCGAGGACGTCGACGTCCTCCTGGACCGTCGCCTGGACGATGTCCTCCGGGGCCTTGTGCAGCCCGGAGTAGATGACCTCGAAGCCGGCGTCCCGAAACGCCCGTGCGATCACGTGTGCCCCCCGATCGTGGCCGTCGAGGCCGACCTTGGCGACGAGACACCGGATCGATCGCTGCCGCCCTTCGGTGCTCATGTTGGCGGATACCACGCCCGGTCGTTTGACTCTAACGGAGTTACACTCGGCCGACGGAAAATCACAGCCGTCTTGGTTCCCCGACGACGAGAGGTGTCCAATGGCGAACGTGAGCGTGATCGGGTGTGGCCACATGGGCTCCGCTCTGATCAGAGGGCTTTCGCGGTCGGACAGTCACAGGATCGCCGCGGGCGACGTCGACCCCGACGCGCTGGAGCCGATCGCGGGGCTGGTCGCGGAGACGACGACCGACCCCGCGGCAGCGGCGGCGAACGCGGAGTTCGTCTTCGCCGCGCTGACGCCGGGGGTCGTCCTCCCGGCGGTCGCCGCCCTCGACCTCGGGCCCGATCAGACGCTCGTCTCGACCGCGGCGGGGGTCTCGACCGACCAGCTCGCGGCGGTCACCGACGCGCGAGTGGTGCGGATCATGCCGAACCTGGCGGCCGAGTGGGGGGAGATGGCGACCGCGGTGACCGGTCCCGGGGTGAGCCCGGAGCTGCTCGCGCTGCTGGAGGAGGTCGGCGTCGCCGTCGAGCTCGAGGAGTCGCTCATGGACACCGCGACGGCGTTAAACGGCAGCGGCCCGGCGTTCGTCTTCTACTTCATCCGGGCCCTCCAGGAGGCCGCGATGGAGTGTGGGCTCGACCAGCGGGAGGCGCGGCTGCTGGCGACACAGACGTTCAAAGGCGCCGCCGAGATGGTGTTACACACCGACGAGGAGCTCGACTCGCTGATCGACTCGGTCTGTACCCCCGGTGGGACGACGATCGAGGGGATGCGGATCTTCGAGGACAGCGAGCTCGAGGCGACCGTCGGCGAGGCGGTCGAGGCGGCCAGAGCGCGCTCGGCGGAGCTCGCCGAGGAGGCCGGCGATGAGTGAGGCGGGCGAGCTGGTCGACGGCGAGACGGCGAGACGGATGGCCGCCGCCGCCGACCGCGTCGTGGTGAAAGTCGGCACCAACTCCCTGACCGACGAGGACTCCCGGCTCGACGACGACAAACTCGACAAGCTCGTCGACGACGTCGCGGATCTCCACGACGCGGGGATGGACGTGATCCTCGTCTCCTCGGGCTCGATCGGCGCCGGGAAGGGCCGGATCGGCTACACCGACGAGAACGTCGAGGAGTCCCAGGCGCTGTCGACGGTCGGCCAGTCGCTTTTGATGCGCCGGTACACCGAGAGCTTCGAGCGTCACGACCGGAAGATCGCCCAGCTGCTTTTGACCCAGATGGACCTCAACGACGCCGATCGGTTCGCGAACTTCACCAACACGATCGAGACGCTCCTCGAGTGGGGGGTCGTCCCGATCATCAACGAGAACGACGCGGTCTCGACCAAGGAGATCCGGATCGGCGACAACGACATGCTCTCCTCGTCGGTCGCGATCGGGGTCGACGCCGACGCCCTGATCACGCT
>PUPA01000216.1 GCA_003552885.1 Natrialbaceae archaeon | reverse complement strand
CTCGATGCACTTATGACTCTCGGGGCGCACCCCGGAGACGATGGCCGAGGAGCCGGTCTACTACGTCGTCAGTGACCTGCACATCGGCGGCGACGAGCAACTCGAGGACGTCGAGTTCTTAGACGAGCTGTTGGAGTTTCTCGACGAGCTGGCCGAGACCGACGAGACCGCCGAGCTGGTGATAAACGGCGACGCCTTCGGCCTCTGGGAGTTCACGACGGTCGAGGGGGTCGAGAAGTTCGACGTCCTCGAGGCGACGTACCCCGAGCTGTTCGAGGCGCTCCGTCGGGCCGGCGAGAACGTGACGATCACCCTGCTGGCGGGCAACCACGACCACGAGCTGGCCGCCTACGAGGGGTACGTCGACCGGTTCGCCGAGTACAACGTCGACCTCGTCCAGGAGCAGTCGACCTCTCGCCCCGTCGGCGACCGGGCGATCCACTTCGAGCACGGCCACCAGCGCGACCCCAACAACCGGATCGAGGACTGGGGGAATCCCGCCTCGACGCCCCTTGGCTACTACTACAACACGCTCGTGACCAGCCGGGCGGGCCAGCTCTCCGATCGCGGCCGGTACAACTGGCTCAAGGACGTCCAGGCGGTGACCCCCACCGAACGGATGCCGGTCTGGCTGTTCTCGAAGTACTTTTACCGCGAGATGAACCCCCTGTTGCGGTACTCGCTGGTCCCGTTCCTGTTGCTGTTTAACATCAGCGCGCTGTTGGCGATCCTCGCCGGGCTGGACATCGTCGGCGTCTGGTCGATGCCCGTCGATCGGACCGAGGCGTTCTTGAGCCGGTTCGGCCGGGCGGGGACGGCCGCCTGGTTCCTGCTCGTGCTCAACGTCTCGGTCGCCGGCTTGCTGGTGCTCGTCGGCGTGCCGCTGTATTTCATCCGGCGGGACGTCCGGCAGACGATCGACCGGTTCGGCGTCTTCGAGACCGAGCTCACCGTCGATCCGTCGGCACCGTACGAGGAGGCCGCACGCGAGGCTCTGGCCGACGAGGAGACGGTCATCTTCTGTTTCGGTCACACCCACCGGCCGATGATCCGTGAGGTGGAGGGAGGGCTGCTCGTCAACACCGGCACGTGGCTCAAGCGTCTCCACCGGAGGGACGGAATCATCGGGGTCTTGCCGCCGGTGTTCTACCCGTCCTACCAGATGGCCGCGGTTCGGATCGCCGCCGAGCCCGAGGGGATCGCCGTCGACTACCTCCCGATGGAGAAACCGAGCCCGGCGACCGAGGAGCTCACCCTCACCGAACGGCTGTTCACGGTCGGCCGCGAGCCCGAACTCGAGCTCCCCGACCGGACCGTCGTCGAGGACGGCCGGCCGGCCTCCTCCGTGGGCACAGTGGAGAGCGGGCCGGAACCGAGTGACGGGAGCAGGCCGGAACCGAGTGACGGGATCGAACGGGCCGGAACCGAGTGACGGGATCGTAACCCAGCGCGGAGCGACACAGAACATCCAGTTCACCGCCAGCCCCGGGGCCCACCAGTACGTCCGTGAGCCTCGCTTCCGGTCGATGGTCGGCTATCCGACACGCCGAGGGCTAGTTGTACTCCCGCCAGCGGTAGCCACACTCGTTGCACTTGAAAAAGCGGGTCGGTGGCTCGTCGGCCGAGGCGGTCTGTTTGAGCGTGTACCACGCCTCGTCGTTCCCACACCCCTCACACCGGACGTCCGAGGCGATCGGCTTTCCCTCGAAGTTCGCCTCCTCGCTCGACTCGATCACGTCGCCGTCGGTCTGCGTGTCGGTCGTGACGAAGGCGGCCTCCCGGTCGCGGTCACGCCGGGTCGACACTCCACAGTCGTCGTTCGTACAGACCATCCGGTCGTCCCGTGCTTTCATCATCGAGCCACAGTCCTCACAGAACTGCATGCGCCATCGGTAGGTGCCCGGGCAACAAAACTCCCGTCCCCGAACGGCCCTCCCGACGGGTGGCGTCGTCCCGGTCGGCTCCCCGGCGGCCGTCGAGCGCGGAGACTCCCGGGGGCGTCCGCTCACCCCCGGTTCGTCCCCGGCCGGGGTTCGATCCGAGCGCCGGCGTCGGCCGGTGCCGCGAGCGTGATCGAGCCCTCGAGCCCGCAGGCGTCGAGGGCCGCCCTGGCCTCCTCGCGGGCCTCGTCGGCGTGGGCCGCGTCGGTCACCGCGTACACCGTCGGCCCCCAGGAGGACTGGCCGACCCCCGAGAGGACGGGACGGTCCGCGAGCGCGTCGATCAACGCGCCGGCGGGCGGCCGAAACGTCCCTCCCTGGGCGTCGGCGTACCAGGCGCCGTTCTTGCGGCCGATCGCGCCGACCGCGTCGCCGAACGCCTCGAGACGACCCTCCGCGGCCGCCGGGAGCAGCCGGCGGACGAGGAGGCCGGCCACCTCGTCCGCGACCGCGGGATCGGCCCGCTCGACGACCGCCCGGATGCTCGCGTCCTCGTCCTCGCCCGACCGGCCCGGGTCGGCCGCGGGCACGACGAGGAGGAACCGCCAGTCTGCGGGCAGACGGTGGCGGGCGACGACCGCGGGCACCGTCCAGTCGCCGTCGGCCGGCCGTTCGGTGGTGAACCGGTCGGTCGGGTGGCCCGCGTCGACGACGAAACCGCCGGCCTCGAACGTCGCGACGCCGACGCCGCTCCGTCCGCCTCGGCCCATCGCCGGCGCTCGCTCTCGGACCCGGGGCTCCATGCCGTGGGCCCGTGCGACCGCGGCGAGCGTCGCGAGCGCGAGCTGGGTGCCGCTACCGAGGCCGACGTGTCGTGTCAGCCCCCGCTCGAGACACACCCGTGCGCCGGGAACGGCGAGGGTCGAGACGGCCCGCTCGGCACACTCCTCCAGCCCGTCGTCGGGGGTCCCGTCGGCGGCCTCGACGATCACCTCCGGGGCCGGCTCCGCGGAGACGACCAGACGGGGTTCGGCCAGACCGACGCCCAGTCCGCCGTAGAGCCGTTCGCGGACGAGCGAGAGGTTCCCGAACCCGAAGTGCAATCGCGCGCCGGCGCTGACCGTCGCCATGGCCGCGGTTGGGCCGTCCCGATGAAGGACGTTTCGACCCCGGCGGGAATCGAGGACGTTTCGACCCCGGCGGGAATCGAGGACGTTTCGAGCCGCGCTCACATGTACGCGGCGTCCCACCGGGTCGGCTTCCGGCGGTTGCCACAGTCGGTACACTGGACCCGTCCCATCGCGTCCATCACGACGTTCAGGGAGCCACAGCTGCCACAGTAGTAGCCGTACCGGGAGTTTCGTCCCGGATCGTCGAAGACGGCTTTGAACGGTCCCTCGGAGCCGACGTCCTCGTCTAAGAGGTCGACGTAGACCACTTCGCCGTCCTCGGTGACGACGCTACGGACGCGTTTTGCGTCCGTATCGAGGTAGATGTACTGGAAGTAGCTCTCGCCGTCGATCTCGACTTCCTCCTGGTCGACGCGCTCGAACCCCTGGGCCTCGTAAAACGAGGCGCCGATCTGGTTGTCAGAGAGCACCCGCCCGCGGAGGTACTCCGCACCCTCGTCGGCGAGACGCTCTCGCGTGTGTTCGAACAGCCTCCCGCCGATCCCACGTCCCCGGTAGTCGGGGTGGACGTGCAACCAGAGGAGGTCCCCCTGGCCGCCCTCGGTGACGACGCTCTCTGAGAACGCCACCGGCCCGCCGTCGTCCTCGACGACGAGGATCACGAGGTCCTCCTCGGAGAGACGGTCCGCGAACACCGCCTCGCCGTACCACTCGGTGAGGGCTCCCTCGATCGTCCGCGGGTTCAGCGAGTAGGAGCTCTCGAGCGATCGTCCGGCGATCTCCGCCAGAGTGTCCCGGTCGTCGGTCAGTCCGTCTCGGATCTCCATACCCACTACGTGCGCGTTCCGGGTATAAATTCCTGTCCTCGGAGGTGGTTCCGATGGAGGGTGAGGAACGACGGTGACGATCCCGTGGCCGACGACGGGTTCCGTCGACGACTGTCAGCCACGCGATTCACTGTCGGTCGGCGGCATCGCGGGCGGCGATCGGCGCCGCGAGCCGGTCACTCGGCTCTCGGCTGGCCCCAGTACTCCTCGCGCTGTGGGCGCTCGGTGATCGGCCGGACGTCGATCGGCTCGTCGGCGTGGGCGAGCGCCTCCAGGGCCGCCCGGGCCGAGGCCTCCGTCGAGAAGTAGGTGATCTCCTCCTCGACGGCGACCTCGAGCAGCTCGCGGCTCCGGGAGACGATCAGGTCGACCTCGCCCCGCCGTGTGGCCTCGACGAGGTCGACGGCCTCACAGGGCTCGTAGTGGTCGCCAAAGCCCGCGACGAGCTCCTCGCCGGCTTCGGTGTCCGGGTCGGGGAACTCCTCGGCCGAGAGGTCGATGACGACCGTCCCGGAGCGAGGAACCGGCTTCCCGACGGCGTCCTGGGCTTTCGCGTAGGCCTTACCGAACGTGTCGGCGGTCCCCATCACCTCGCCGGTCGATTTCATCTCCGGGCCCAGCCGCGGGTCCGAGCCGGGCAGCCGGTCGAACGGGAGGACGACCTCCTTGATCGAGGTCTGTGCGGGCACCCGTTCGCCGACGTCGAGCTCGGCCAGGGACTCCCCGGCCATCACCTTCGCGGCGATCTTGGCGATCGGGACGCCCGTGGCTTTCGAGACGAACGGCACCGTCCGCGAGGAGCGAGGGTTCGCCTCGAGGACGTACACCTCGGGGTCGACCTCGGGCTCGGCCAGCCCCGTGACCGCGAGCTGGACGTTCAACAGCCCGACGGTGTCGAGCTCCCGGGCGATCTCCTCGACGATCTCGCGAACCCGGCGGTTGACGTCGCGGCCGAGCGAGCGCGGCGGGATCATACACGCGGAGTCCCCCGAGTGGACGCCCGCGCTCTCGACGTGTTCCATCACGCCGCCGATCAGCACCTCCTCGCCGTCGGCGACGGCGTCGACGTCGAGCTCGACGGCGTCCTCTAGGAACTCGTCGACGAGGATCGGCTTGTCGGGGGCGACCCGGACGGCCTCTTCGATGTAGGTCTCGAGCTCGGCGTCGTCGTAGACCACCCGCATCGCCCGCCCGCCGAGCACGTAGGAGGGACGAACGAGCACGGGGTAGCCGATCTCGTGGGCGAGCTCGAGAGCCCCCTCCTCGGAGGTCGCCGTCCCGCCCTCGGGCTGGGCGATCCCCAGCTCGTCCATCAGGGCGTTGAACCGGTCGCGATCCTCCGCCAGGTCCATCGCCTCCACGCTCGTGCCGACGATCTCACAGTCGAGCCCGCGGCGTTCGGCCTCCCGGATGAACGGCTCGCCGACGTTGACCGAGGTCTGGCCGCCGAACTGGACCATCACGCCGTCTGCGTCGGTCGCCTCCGCGACGTCCGCGACCTCCTCGGCCGTGATCGGCTCGAAAAAGAGGCCGTCGCTCGTGTCGTAGTCCGTCGAGACGGTTTCGGGGTTGTTGTTGACGACGTGGGCGTCGATGCCGAGCTCTCGCAGCGCCTGGACGGCGTGGACCGCACAGTAGTCGAACTCGACGCCCTGACCGATGCGGATCGGGCCGCCGCCGACGACGATCACGCTCTCGACCTCGCGGTCGATCTCGAGTTCGCCCGCCGCGGCGGCCCCCTCCAGGGGGCCACGCTCGAACTCGGTCCGGCGGGCGGAGTAGTAGTACGGCGTCTGGGCGGCGAACTCGCCCGCACAGGTGTCGACCTGTTTGTACGACCGGCCCGGAACGGCCTCCTCGACGGCTCCGACGTCGGCGCCGGCGGCCGCGGCGATCGAGGCGTTCGTGTGTCCGGCGATCGCGGCCGGGGTGAACTCCCCGTCGGCCGCGGTGGTGACGGCTTCGGCGACGTTGGCGTAACGGTGGACGTACCACTCGTGGATACCCGTCAGCTCACAGACCTCTCCGACGGTGTACCCCCGGTCGAACGCCTCGAACATCGCATACGGCCGGTCGGGGGTCGGCGTCCCGAGGTGGTCGGCCTCGAGTTCGGCGTCGCTCACCTCCGCCCAGTCGACGGTCGGCTCGTACTCGGTCGACCGGAGGGCCTTCAACAGCGACTCCTCGAACGTCCGGCCGATGGCCATCGCCTCGCCGGTCGACTTCATCGCCGTCCCCAGCTCGAACTCGACGTCCTCGAACTTGTCTTTGGGCCAGCGGGGGATCTTGGTGACGACGTAGTCGATGGCGGGCTCGAAGGCGGCCGTCGTCTCGCCGGTGATCTCGTTTTCGATCTCGTGGAGCCGTTTGCCGAGTGCAACCTTCGCCGTGACGCGGGCGATCGGATAGCCCGTCGCCTTCGAGGCCAGCGCCGAGGAGCGGGAGACCCGCGGGTTCACCTCGACGACACGGTACTCCCCGCCGGGGGTGCCGTCGTCGTGCCAGGCGAACTGGATGTTACAGCCACCCTGGATGCCCAGCTCGCGGATGACGTCGAGGGCGGCCGTGCGCATCTCCTGGTGGCCGTCGTCGGGGATCACCTGGCTGGGCGTGACGACGATCGACTCCCCGGTGTGGATCCCCATCGGGTCGATGTTCTCCATGTTACAGATGATGATACAGGAGTCGTCGGCGTCTCTCATCACCTCGTACTCGAGTTCGATCCAGCCGGCGATCGACTCCGTGATCAACACCTCGCTGTTCCGGGAGAGACGCAGCCCCTTCCGGACGCGCTCTATCAGCTCGTCCATCTCCCCGACGACGCCCGACCCCGACCCCCCGAGGGTGTAGGTCGTCCGGGCGATCACCGGCAGCCCGCCGACGGCCTCGACGGCGTCCTCGACCCGCTCGCGCAGGTCGTCCTCGGTCATCCCGGCGACGGACTCGTCGT
>PUPA01000056.1 GCA_003552885.1 Natrialbaceae archaeon | reverse complement strand
GATCTCGGCGTCGGTGAGTCCCATCCCGGAGACGACGCCGGGCCCCTCGGCGTGGTCGGCGATCGCGAAGTACTCGTAGCCCTGGGCCTCGGCCGCGTCGACCATCTCGGCGATCGTGTTGTTTCCGTCGGACCACTCGGTGTGGGTGTGGAGGTCCCCGCGGACGTCCTCGCGGGTGAGCAACTCGGGGAGCTCGCCCGCGGCCGCGGCCGCGACCTCGCCGCGGTCCTCGCGTAGCTCCGGCGGGATCGCGGGGAGCCCGAGGGCCTCGTAGACGCCCGCCTCGGTCTCCCCCGCGACGCGCTCGCCGACCCGCTGGCCGGCGTCGGGGTCGTCGATCCCCGAGACGTCGAACGCGCCGTACTCGTTGAGCTTCATCCCGCGGTCGATCGCGTAGTTGCGCAGCCGGACGTTGTGGGCCTTGCTGCCGGTAAAGTACTGTAAGGCCGCGCCGAACTCCTCGGGGACGACGACCCGGAGGTCGACGCGCACCTCGCCGACGCGGACGCTCGCCTTCGAGGGGCCGGACTCGATCTCGTCGTCGACGGAGTCCCACGCGAGGAGGGCCGCGATCACGTCCTCGCCGTCATCGCTCGCCGCGAGGACGTCGACGTCGCCGATCGTCGGCCGCCACCGTCGGATCGAGCCGGCGACCGCACAGCGGGAGACGGCCGCGGCCCCCTCGAGGTACGCGAGGACGTCGTCGGCCAGCGGCCGGGCCTCCCCGAGCAGCTGTCGTCGCCCGGCCGTCCGGGCGAACTCGACGTTCTCGCGGATGTTCGCCTCGGTCTTCTCCCCGAAGCCACGCAGCTCCCGGATCTCGCCGTCCTCGGCGGCCCGTTCGAGGTCGTCGAGGTCCTCGATCCCGAGCTCTCGGTGGAGTCGGCCGACGGTCTTCGGCCCGACGCCCTCCACCCGGGTGAGCGCGGCCATCTCGACGGGTAGCTCCGCGCGCAGCTCCTCGAGTTCCGCGATCGACCCCGTCTCGACGTACTCCCGGAGTTTCGCCGCGATGGCGTCGCCGACGCCGTCGACGTTCTCTATCGCGCCGTCGTCGGCCTCGATCCGATCGGCGATCGGCACCGGATAGGCGAGCACGTTCTCGGCGGCCCGGCGGTACGCCCGCGGTTTGTACTCGACGCCGTCTGCCTCGAGCAGGTCGGCGAACTCCTCGAGGCGGGCCGCGAGCTCGGCGTTGGTCGTCATCGGACCCCCCGCGTTCCCTCTTCCCGGCCCAGAGCCTTCTTCAGGAACGACATCCAGCGTTTCGTGTCCGCGGTCCGCCGGGCCCGCTCCTCGCGTTCGAGGTCGGTCGGCCCCAGGTTCTCCAGGGCGTTCAGCGCCCGGTCGATGCCGACGACGGCGTCGGCCAGCTCCTCGCCTTCCTCGCGGTCGACGTCGCCGGTCTCGATCAGCTCGATCCGGCGCAGCCGCTCCCGGCGGAGGTTCCGTTTCGCGCGCTCGACCCGTTCGCGCTCGCCGGGCGGGATCGTCTCCCGGCGTTTGATCTCGAAGACGAACTCCCGGAGGTCGACCGGCTCGCCACGGACCTCGATCCGGTCTGGGATCTCGACGCCGACGGTCGCCCCGTCGCGTTCGACGCGTTCGAGCAACACCTTTCTCTCGTACGGTTTCACGTGCTCCAGTCGGGCGTCCGCGAACAAAAGTGTGCAGGCGATCCGACGGCGAGCTCCCGGGGCTCGCTTACGGGATCAGAAGCTCCTCGACGTCGGCGACGCCCGCCCGCCGGACGACCGCCCGGACCGGGTCGAGCGCGCCGCCGAGGTTGGGAGAGCCCCCGTCGATGACGGCGATCCTGGCCGGTGTTCCCTCCTCGATCGGGCCGTACTCGAGGCCGGCTATCTCGGCGCCGTGTACCGTCGCCATCCGGAGGACCTCCACGGAGTCGAGGGCGGTCAGCCGCTCGACGGTGGCCATCTCGCGGAACATCGACGGCGAGTTCGTCATCACGTTGTCCGTCCCGAGGGCGACGGTCGTCCGCTCGGCGAGCGCCTCGATCGGCGGCAGACCGACGCCGGTGGTCAGGTTCGATCGGGGACAGACGACGACCGGGAGCCCGCGGTCTTCGATCCGATCCAGGTGGACGGTCTCGACGTTGACGGCGTGAACCAGAAAGTCCGGATCGAGGTCGATCGCCGGGTTGACGTCGCTCGCGTCGACCTCGCCGGCGTGGATGCCGAACAGCTTTCCGGCCTCGCGGGTCGCCGTCCGTTCGCGGTCGAAGACGCCGTCGTTGGCTCCGCTGGCACCGAAGCCGTCGCCTTCCTCCATGGCCTCGACCGACTCCCGGCCGAGCGCGAGGACGTCGATCCCGAGCCCCCGAGCGGCCTCCCGGAGCGCCCTGACGCCGTAGATCCCACCCTCCCTGAAGTCGAGACAGGCGGCGGTCCCGCCGGCGATCATGTACCTGAGCGACCGACGCATCGCCCGGACGAGTTCAGCCCGGTCGGCCTCCTCGAGCAACCGGTGTTTCAGCCCGTCGGGCGGCGCGACGAGTGCCTCGAGGCTGAGCCCCTCGCCGGCTCCTTTCGCGATCGAATCCCCGAGGTGGGTGTGGGCGTTGACGAACCCCGGGATGAGGATCGCCTCGGAGTCGACGCGTTCCTCCTCGATGCGGTCTATCAGCCCGTCGTCGTCGATCACGATCCGCCCCCGAACGGGCTCTAGCTCCCGGCCGCGGAGGATCGTCCCCGCACGTTCCATGGGCAGGGATTTCGCCGGCAGACCCTTGAACGGTTCGTCACGGATCGTCGGCGAACCGATCGAGCGTCGCGTACAGCCCGTCCCGGACCTCTCGAATCAGCGGCCCGTCGATCTCGAGCCCGAGGACGTCGACCGCGGCCGCGCCGACCCGCTCGCGGTAGGCCTCCGGACAGTAGACGCCGAGACGCCACTGGGCGCGGCCAACCGCCCGCAACGCGCCCACGAGCGGCGACTGGTCGTCGAGCCGACGGACCTCGCCGGTTACCACCACGCGCGTCGTCGACTCCGCCATCGACGGCCGCTCGGGCACGTCGAGGATCACCGCCTCGGGCTCGAGGTCGGCCGTCTCGGCGATCTCGGCTTCGAGCGCCCGGTGGTCGTCGTGGTCGGCGTCGACGACCCCGTCCGGGACGTCGTCGATCTCCGTCCAGAGCGCCCGTTTGTACAGCCGCCGTTCGTCGAGCCGCCGGAAGAACGGGGCCGTCTCCTCGGTCCCCCGGAGCGCGGCGATCAGGTCGTGGTCGTCCATCCGGGCGAGCGTCTCCGGATCGGTCGCGCCGACGGCGAGCAGCCGACGGGTCGCCGCCCGCAACATCGCCTTCCCGATCCGGGCGACGGCGTGGGTGTAGACCGTGGGGTTCATCAGCGCCCGTGCGATCAGCAGGCTCTCGGCGGACTGGACGTTCCCCTCCCCGAGGACGAGCTCGCCGTCGACGAAGGTGAGCTCGCGGACGAGCCGGCCGTGGTCGATCGTGCCGTAGGGAACCCCCGTGTGGTGTGCGTCACGCACGAGGTAGTCCATCCGATCGACGTCGAGCTCGCCGGAGACGAGCTGTCCAAAGCGCCCTTCGCCGGCGACGAGGGCCGCGACCGTCCCCGGATCGAGCCCGTGGTCCGAGAGGACCTCGCCGACCCGTCCGCCGGCGAGCAGCTCGTCGACATCGTCGTGGTAACGGCCGGTGTGACGGTGGATTATCCCCTCGACGTTGTGGCTGAACGGGCCGTGGCCGACGTCGTGGAGGATCGCCGCCGCGCGAACCCGCTCGGCCTGCGCCCCCTCGACGCCGAACCCCTCGAGCGCCCGGCAGGCGAGGTGGTACACCCCCAGGCTGTGTTCGAACCGGCTGTGGTTCGCGGAGGGGGAGACCAGCGAGACCGTCCCGAGCTGGCTGATCCCGCGCAGACGCTGTAGCTCGGGTGTGTCGAGCAACTCGAGGGCGACGCCGTCGATCTCGATGTGGTCGTGGACGCTGTCTTTGATGCTCTTCACGGCCGTCCGTTCGGCGGATCGGTACAAAAACCGTCGCGTCCGTTCGACGGGTCGGGAAAAACCGTCGCGTCCGTTCGACGAGCCAAGAAAAACCGTCGCCCGTCCGACGTCAGGCGTCCTCCACGGCCGATTCAGCCGGGACGGACGGCGAGGAACCTGAGCCGCCGGTAGTCGGCGATCCACCTTCCCTCCCGGAACAGCGTCGGGCGGAGGCGGTCCTCGACGGCCCGGTGGACCGACTCACGCTCGCCATCCGGCACCGCCGCGAGCAGCCCATCGCCGAACATCTCGAGCCAGTTTCGGAGCCCCCGTTCGCCGTCCTCTAAGGGCGTGGGCCGATCGAACAGCCGGACCTCCCGGGGCTCGAAGCCGGCCCGTTCGAGGCGGGTGGCGTACTCGCCGACGCTTGGGAAGTACCAGGGGCTTCCCGTCCCGTACCCCCGGCGGTCGAGTTCGGCCCCGACGGCGTCGACGATCGCCCCCACGTTCCCGACGCCGCCGAGCTCGCCGACGA
This sequence comes from Natrialbaceae archaeon, assembly GCA_003552885.1. Taxonomy (GTDB): domain Archaea; phylum Halobacteriota; class Halobacteria; order Halobacteriales; family Natrialbaceae; genus Tc-Br11-E2g8. The sequence continues at coordinate 2,329 of PUPA01000056.1, read as the reverse complement.
ACCGCCCTCCCGACGCGAGCGAGCCGTGGACGCCCGCCAGAACCGCGTCCTGGTCGGCCGCGTCGATCCAGTGGAGTGCCGCGTTCGAGAGCGCCGCGTCGAAGCCGGACGCGAGCGGGAGCCTCCGGGCGTCGGCGACGACGAACGGGAGCGCGGGGTGGCTCCCGTGGGCCGTCTCGAGCATCGACGTCGAGCGGTCGAGGCCGACGACGTGGGCGTCCGAGTCGGCGATCCGTGCGGTGAGGTGTCCCGTCCCACAGCCCAGATCGAGGACGCGCTCGCCCGGCGCGGGGGCGAGTAGATCGAGCAGGTCGACCCCGTACTCGTAGACGAACGAGTGGTCCCCGTCGTACTCGTCGGCGTCCCAGACGTTCCGCCGATCGCCGCGGGCGGTGTCCGAGCTCCCACCGTCTTCCTCGGGGGCGGGAGCCGACGCCCGGTCGTGCTCGTCGACCATCGTCACGAGTACGGGACGGCCGGGCGTTTGAGTGTTTCCCCGATCCCGGCGAGCGAATCCCGTTCAGCAACCCTTAGGGCGGGCCCACGTCTCGTGCCGGTATGTCCTCGGCTCACCGCCGCCGGTGGCTCCTGTGGGGGCTGCTGGCGGCGTCGTTCCTGCTGGTCAACGTCTACCGGCTCTCGACGGCGGTGATCGCCGAGGAGCTGATGACGGCGTTTCGCACCACCGGCGCCCAGCTCGGGACCCTCCACGCGACGTTCTTTTTCGTCTACGCCGTCATGCAGGTGCCGACGGGGATCCTCGTCGACCGGATCGGTCCCCGGCTGACGGCGGCCACCGGGGCGGCGGTGATGAACCTCGGGGCGGTCTGGTTCGCCCTCGCGGCGGGGTACGGCGGCGCGCTCGGCGGCCGGCTGCTCGTCGGCCTCGGGGGGAGTGTGATCTTCGTCTCGATGCTCCGGTTCTCGGCGAACTGGTTTCGGGCGGAGGAGTTCGCCACGCTGAACGGGCTGAACTTCGCCGTCGGCGGCGTCGGCGGCATCCTCGCGACGACGCCGTTCGCGCTCCTCGTCGGGGCGACCGGCTGGCGACGGGCGGTGCTCGCTCTCGCCGGCGCCGGGCTCGTCCTCGCGGTCCTGACGGCCCTCTTCGTGCGCGATACGGCCGAGCGGGCGGGGTTCGCGCCGATCGAGGGCGCCACCGGGGGATCCCGGCTGACGATAACCGAGGTGCGGACGGCCACGGCCGACGTCCTCCGGGACCGCTGGACCTGGGTCGTCGGCCTCCTGCTGTTCTGTACCGGCGGGGTGAACCTCACCCTGTTCGGGCTGTGGGGGATCCCCTTCGTCGTCCAGACGTACGGCGTCTCGGTGACCGCCGCCTCGACGATCACGCTGCTCGGCGGCGCGGGGCTCGTAGTCGGCCCGCCGGCGATCGGCCGGCTCTCCGATCGCCTCGGCCGGCGCACCGAGCTCATCGTCGCCGGCACGGTCGTCTACGCGGCGGTTCTCGGCGCCATCGCGGCCCTCGGGGAGCCCCCACTCGCGTTCGTCGCCCTCGCGTTCTTCCTGACCGGGGCCCTGCTCGGCTCGTTCGTGCTCACCTACCCGATGGTCAAAGAGCGAAACCCGAGCCGAGCCAGCGGCATCTCCCTCGGGACGATAAACGGCGCCTCCTTCTTCGGCGCCGCGGCGTTCCCGTCGGTGATGGGCTGGACGCTCGACGCCTACTGGACCGGCGAGACGGTCGGCGGCGTCCGGGTGTACACGGTCACCGGCTACCGGATCGCGTTCGCGATCGCCGCCGTCGCGGGCGCCGTTTCGGTCGCCTGTGCGGTCTGGATCCACCACAACGGGCCGGGCCGGTAGCACGACGGACACCAGGGCCGAACCGATGGCGGGCGATCACCGTTCGTACTCGGGATCCAGGTCGCCTCGCTCGACGCCCCGATCTCGGTCGTTCGCCGGCCGCGGGTTCCGACCGTCGTGGGCGTCCCGGCGCCACCGTTCGGCGTCCTCCGGCGTCTCGGTCCCGAGCAGTCGCTCGAGCCTGCGTTCGAACTCCTCGTCGGTGAGCTCCCCCTGGGCGTACCGTTCCCGGAGCGTCTCGAGGGGGTCTTCGGACGCCAATTCGGTCTCCGTGTCCTCGTCGTTCCACCACTCCCGGCGGTCCTCCTCGTCGCCGTAGAGCAAGGCGACCAGGGGGACGACGACGACGTAGCCGAAGAGCATCACCGGAAGCCAGAGGTCCCCGCCGAACGGGAGAAAGAGCAGGGCGAGCCAGACGCCGGTGACGACGGCCCCCGTGACCTCCGTGGCGTTCTCACGCAGCCGGCTCGCGGGATCGTCGCCCATGGAATCACCTGGATCG
>PUPA01000234.1 GCA_003552885.1 Natrialbaceae archaeon | reverse complement strand
CGGCGGCCGTCGCCATCGGCCACCCGGAGTTCGGGGAGGCCGGGACGCCCGCTTCCGGGCGGGCGCGTGCCAGCGTCGTCGGTCGGAACGACGCCAGCGCGATGGCTCCAGCGGTCGCCCGCGCGGGGAGCCACATGACGGCGTCGTCGAGGCGAGCGCTCGCCGTGCCGATCGGTTTCCCGGGGTAGCCCACCATCGAGTCGAGGGTGTTCACCGCCTTCACCCAGGTCGCCGCCGCGGCCGCTGCCGGAAGCGACACCGGCGCGAGGAAGGCGAAAGGCAGGAGCGTCGCCGCGTAGCCGTCGGCGAGGTTCTCGCTCGCGCTCTCGACGACGGCGCTCCGGATCCCGGCCGCCGACAGCGCCGAGGGGTCCCGGCCGACCAGTCCCCGAACGAGCTCGCGGGCGCGGTCGAGCTCGCCCTCCGTCGCCGCGAGGACCTCACGCGAGCGGTCGAGAAGCGCCCGCAGGCTCAGGGTCAGAAAGAGGACGATAGCGGCGACGAGGGCTTCGAAGGGCGCCACGAGGGCCGCGGTGGCGGCGACCAGCAGCCAGGCGACTGCGGCCGCACCGAGCGGGAGCACGACCGCGATGGCGACGCCGACGGCGCGCTCTCCGCGCTCCGTCCCGGTCCACTCGCGGTCGAGGGCGCCGGCGAGCCGGCCGAACCAGGCGACCGGGTGGGCGGCCGTCGGTGGCTCGCCGACCAGCAGGTCGAGTGCGAGCGCGAACGCGAGCACGGAGAGCGTGGTGATCATCGTGGTCGTCCGTGGTCGATCGCCGCCAGTCGGTCCGCGACCGTCGTCAGGTCGCCGTCCGCGTGGAGGAACCGGCCGCCGACGGACTCGACGCCGCCGTCGGTCCGTGGGTCGTCGCCGACGTGGACGAGGGTGCCCGGCTCAATCCCCAATCGGGACGCCGTGATCTCGAACGTTTCGGCTGCGGGCTTGCGCCAGCCACAGCCGACGCTCGTGACGACCGCGTCGAACGCGCCGAGGTCGGCGGCCAGAAGCGTCCGGCGGACGAGCCCGGGGACGCTACAGTTCGAACAGATCGCCACCGGCCCGCGAGCGCGGGCGGCCGAGAGGAGCCGGTCGATGCCGGCGCGCGTCTCGACGACGGGACGGGCCCCGACCCCGGAGTCGGGGCTTTCGTGGGCGTCGCCCGCCGGCGCCGTCGGGTCGAACGCCGCACACACCGCCCGCCGGACCGTCCCGGCGTCGGCGTCGATCCCTCGACTCTCGAGGGCGGCGACGACGTGGGTCGGCAGGGGTAGCTCCGTCCCCGGCGTCACCTCGAGGTGGGACGTGGCGTAGGCCGTCGCCCAGTCGTCGGGGACGGCCACGCCGTGACGGCGGAGCTCCCGGGCGACGGCCCAGGCCGGCTCCGTCGGCCGGTCGACACGGACGAGCGTCCCGAAGAGGTCGAGGGAGCTGCTCACGGAGTCGACCGGGTGCCCCACCCCCTTCAGTTCCCCGGTCGGACCCGCCGACGCTCGGAGCCAACAAGGATTAATATCGCAGGGAGCCTACCTTCTTTCGACCAGAATGACCGACTACTCCGACGAAGACAAGCGGATCCTCTCGTACCTCCGTGAGAGCGCCGCCCGGGGTGAGCAGTACTTCCGGTCGAAAACCGTCGCGGACGCGATCGGCCTCTCCGCGAAACAGGTCGGCGCGAGGCTCCCCCGTCTCGCGGAGGAGTCAGAGGACGTGGACATCGAGAAGTGGGGGCGTGCGCGGTCGACCACCTGGAAGGTCACACTCAGCTGAACCGCCGGTTCCAGCGGACTTTTATCGGCGACGACCCGAGGTGAGGGTATGACCGTCCGGGTAGAGCGGACGTTCGAGCTCTCGATGCCTCCCGAGCGGGTCTGGGAGTTCATCTCGAGGCCCGAAAACCGTGCGGAGTCGATCAGCGTCGTCGCCGACTACGTTGTCGACGATCCGGAGGCGAGACGGGTGACCTGGAACGTCGAGTTGCCGATTCCGCTCGTCTCGAGAACGATCGCAATCGAGACCGAGGACGTGACCCGGCGTCCGCCGACGTTCGTGGAGTTCGTCGGCCGCTCGCGGGTCTTGGACGTCTCCGGCGAACACGAGATCGAGACGACGGCGGGGGGCTGTCGGCTCAGAAACCGGTTCGTCGTCGACGGCCACGTCCCCGGCGTCGAGCGCTTCTTCCGGCGCAACCTCGACGGCGAGCTGGAGAACCTGCGGCGGGCCCTCGAGCGAGCCGCGGGCTGAGGACCGCCGCCCCCGCAGTCGGCACGCGACCGGCGGGCCGTCGACCGGCGGACTTTTGAACGCGGGGGCCGGACCGACGGCTGCCGGTCGGAGACGCTTTTCACGTCGCGGCCGGTGACTGCGCCGCCGATCGTCCGTTCACTCCGTCGTCTCGCCGCGGTCGAACGGGTTTCCCGGGGCCCGTCGACCCACTCTCGGCTCGTCGGTGGTTCAGAATCACGTGCCGTCACGGCTCACCCGTAAGACGCTCTTACCCGTCGGTAGGTCGTATGTCCCTGTAAGAAGCCGTCGACCCTCGGCCAGCGGGGTCTTCCGGCCGTTCGTCGGTTCGAGGCCGAGTGGGATGGCGCGGCGGTCAGCTCCGGGGTGCGGAGACGTCGACCTGCCGCTTTATCCACTCCTGTCGGCGTTCGAGTTCGCGACGACCCTTCGGGGTCAGCGCGTAGTAGTTCGTCCGCCGGTCGATCTGGCCTTTCTCGATCAGCTCCTGTTCTACGAGCTCGTCGAGGTTGGGGTAGAGTCGACCGTGCGTGACGGGCTGTCCGATGTATTCGTCGATTCGTTCCAGGATCTCCTGGCCGGACGGCCGGTCCATCCCGGCCACGACGTACAGCAGATCCCGTTGAAAGCCTGTTAGCTGGTCCATCGATCGCCCTCCGAGCGTCGACGTTCATCGATCCGTGGCTTTGTTATAGCCATGGTACATCGACGGCCCGTCGCGGAACGCCCGGTGTACGCGCCCCGTTCGCGGCCGTCGACCGCGACCTTTTGACCGGGTGGCCCGTAAGCCGCGTATGCCGCGTGATCCCCTCGCCTGGGAGACCACAGACCGGCGAGTAGCCTACACCTGCCCGGGTTTCGACGTCGTAAACGAGGACGTTCGTCTCCCCGACGGCTCAGAGACCGACTTCGATTACCTCTCGGAGCCACCGAGCGTCGCCGTCCTCCCGTTTACGCCCGACGGCGAGGTCGTCCTCATCGAGGAGTGGCGACAGGCCGTCTCGCGGATCAGCCGTGGGCTCCCGGTCGGCGGCGTCGAGCCGGACGACGCGGACCTCGAGGCCGCCGCCCGGCGCGAGCTCGCCGAGGAGACGGGCCACGAGGCCGGACACCTCGAACCGCTCGTGACCGTCGAGCCGGCCAACGGGATCGCCGACGCCGTCTTACATTTCTTTCTCGCCCGGGACTGCCGGCCGACGGCCGAACAGCAACTCGACTACAACGAGAGCATCCGGGTGACACGGACGACCCTCCCCGAACTCGTCGCCGCGGTCCGCGACGGGGAGCTTCGGGACGGCCGGACCGTCCTCGCCGTCTCGTACTACCGGCTGCTCGACGGGACGAACGCCTGATGGCTCGGCGCGAACCCCCGTTCGGGGTGGCGAGAAAGGTTCCCGACGTGCCTTCGGTGGTGTGACCCGGCCCGGCCGGCCGCTCGCCGTCGGCCGCTGACGGCGAACGGAACGTTTACTCCCGTCCTCGCCAACGCTGGCCCAATGGCCCAGTTCGAGCTCCGGCGGACCGACGCCGGCGGGCGGATCGGCGAGCTGTACGTTCCCCGGTCGGACGTCGTCGTCGAGACGCCGGCGCTCATGCCGGTCGTCAACCCGAACGTGCAGACGATCTCACCCGCACGGATGGCCGAGGAGTTCGGCGCCGAGATCCTGATCACGAACGGCTACATCATCCACAGCACCGAGGGGCTCCGCGAGCGGGCCCTCGCCGAAGGGCTCCACGAGCTGCTCGAGTTTCCGGGGGCGATCGCCACCGACTCGGGCTCCTTTCAGCTCTCCGAGTACGGCGAGATCTCCGTGAGTACCGAGGAGATCCTCGCCTTCCAGCGGGAGATCGGGTCGGACGTCGCCACCCCCGTCGACGTCCCGACCCCACCGGACGTCCCGCACGAACGGGCCCGCGAGGAGCTCGAGACGACCGAGGAGCGTCTCGCGGTCGCCGGCACGGTCGACACCGGGGAGATGTTGCTGAACGCGCCCGTCCAGGGCTCGACGCACCCCGACCTGCGCGAGGCGGCCGCTCGGCACGCTTACGGGGCCGGCTTCGATATCTTCCCGATCGGCGCGGTCGTCCCGCTGATGAACGAGTACCGGTACGCCGACGTGGTCGAGGTCGTCGCCGCGGCCAAACGCGGCCTCGGCGTGGACGCCCCGGTGCACCTCTTCGGCGCCGGCCACCCGATGATGTTCGCCCTCGCGGTCGCGATGGGCTGTGACCTCTTTGACTCCGCGGCGTACGCGCTGTACGCCCGCGACGACCGGTACCTCACGGTGGACGGAACCCGCCACCTCGAGGAGCTCGCGTACCTCCCCTGTTCGTGTCCCGTCTGTACCGACCACACGGCGGACGAGCTCCGGGCGCTCTCCGACGACCGCCGCGAGGAGGCGCTGGCGGCGCACAACCTCCACGTCTCCTTCGAGGAGATCCGCCGGATCAAGGGGGCAATCCGCGAAGGAACCCTCCTCGAACTGCTCGAGACGCGGGCTCGCTCCCATCCGACGATGCTCGACGGCTACCGGACGCTGCTCGATCACGCCGGGGCCGCCGAGCGGTCCGACCCCGTCTCGAAGGGGACGTTCTTCTACCTCTCGGGGGAGAGCGCTCGCCGCCCGGAAGTCCGTCGTCACCACGGGCGACTCGAGCGGCTATCGGTTCCGGAGCGGCTGTTTCTCACCGAGGGCGGGCCGTCGAGCACCGACGCGTACGACGCCTCCTGGCGCGTGCTCCCGCCGTTCGGCCCGTTCCCACGGGCCCTCTCTCGGACCTATCCTTTGGCGGCCGAGGTGCCGGATCGCACCGACCGGGCGGCCCTCGAGGCAGCCGTCGAGGGGATCACTCGGCTGGTCGAGTCGAACCCCGAGAGCGAGATCTCCCTCGGACACCGCGGCTGGCCTGCGGGCGTCCTCGCGGGGCTCCCCGACGGCGTCGAGACGGTCGACCTCACCGCGGACCGGTGACCGGATTCGGAACACCGAAGACCGGGGCGACCGACGTCCGGACGATGGCCGCCACGGGCTCGCTCGTCATCGGGATCACCATGATGATCGTCTTCGCCTCCTGGCTCGTGAGCCGGCTCCGCGGCCGACGTGGCCAGTCGACGAGCGAGTACGAGTCCTACGAGCGCCACCGCGAGGCCAGACGCCGGCGCCCGCCGGTCGAACTCGGCGACGTCGTCGAGGCCGGCGTCTTCGATTTCTCCCGCCACCACACCGGCGAGCGCCACGCCGTCTGCAAGGTCGAGGGGTTCGTCGTCTTCGTCGAGGGCGTCCCGGAGGAGCTCGCCGTCGCGGACGTGATCCGGTTCAAACTGCTCTCGTTCAACCGGGGTGGCACCTCCGCGACGGCGACGTACCTCGAAACCGTCGGCTGAAGCCGGCCCGTCCCTCCGCCACCGCGACACCGACCCCGGCCAACCGGGCTCCGACGGCGAGGTCAGTCGCCCTCGTATGCCGCCCAGACGTACCGGGTCCCCCGGCTCCGGTACGGTCGCCACGGTTCGGCGATCTCGCGCATCTCCGCTCGCGTCAGCGAGTCGCCGTCGGCGTACAGCGCCTCGATGCCACGGCGGACGGCGAGGTCCCCGAGGGGGAGCACGTCGGGTCGCTCGAGGACGAAGATGAGGTACATCCTGGCCGTCCACTCCCCGACCCCACGGATCGACGTCAGCTCCGCGACCGCCTCCCGATTCGAGCTGTCGGCCAGCCCCTCGCGGCCGAGCTCGCGGTCGCGGAACGCCTCCGCGGCCGCCCGGACGTACTCGACTTTCTGCCCGCTCAGACCGGCCTCGCGGAGACGTTCGGGGTCGACCGACAGCACGGTCTCCGGTCGGACGTCCCCGTCGAGGGCCTCGACGACGCGCTCGCGGACCGCCCGCGCCGATGCCGTCGAGAGCTGCTGGTCGACGATCGAGTACAGCAGGCGCTCGTAGGCGTCGTGGCCGCCGAGAGCCGGGAGCTCGTACCGATCGACGAGCGCGGCCATCACCGGATCGCGGGCCAGGACGGCGTCGGGGTCGTCGCTCATCGACTCCGAGTGGGGACCACGTCGAGAAATGGATCACGGTTTCTCAACGTGGAGGAGTGGGCCACCGTTCGTCGGTGATCGACACGCGGTCAGTAGGCGGCCGGATCCTCAGAACGCGCCAAGCGAGGACTGGAGCCGTCTACTCCGTCGATCGCTCTCGAGTTCGTAGCCGACCAGATCGCGCAGGTCGACGGCGTAGCTCGTCCGCCCGCGATCGAGCACGAGGAGACGGCCTTTCACTCCCCGGACGGTTCCCGCGGCGATCGTCTCCCGGACGGGGCGGGAAGAAAGCTCGAGGCCGTACTCGAAGGAGAACCGTTCACGGACGTCGTATCCCGCGAGTAGCTCCTCCCAGGCGTCCTCGTCGACGGTCGCCGAAAGCGACGCCACCTTGGCGGGCGTCCGAACCCGGTCGATCAGCCGCGTTGCGATCTCGGCTTCGATCTCCCGGGCGATCCGTCCGTTCGAGACGGTGTGAACGTGTACGCCGCGGTCGGCGCCCTGCTCACGAAGGCGGGTCTCGAGGCGTTCGAGTCGGGTGACGCCGACTTTGAACGTCGCCGGGGCGAACGCCGCGAGGTAGACGGCG
>PUPA01000232.1 GCA_003552885.1 Natrialbaceae archaeon | reverse complement strand
TTGGCGTCGACGGCGTGGAGGTAGCCGTCGCCGATGTCCGAGTGGACGGCGTAAGCGAGGTCGACCGGCGTCGAGCCCTCGGGCAGGAGAAACGCGTCTGGGAGGACGTTCCCGCTGCCGTCGGACCACTTCGAGGCGTCCTCGACCGGGTACGCCGTGACGTGCTCGAGCAGCTCGTAGACGGCGTAATCGAGCGCCGCCTGGACGCCGGTGCCGCCGTACTCGTCCATCGTCTCCGCGAGCCCCTCGAGGGCCTCCCGCTGGGCGTCGCTGACGCCGTCGCCGACCTCGACCGTCCCGTCGCCGGGATCGTACCCGACGAGACCGGCCTCGGCGGCCCGACGCAAGGCGAGTTCACCCTCCGCCGTCGTCGGGATTACGGGTTTGTCGAGCTCGAGCAGGCTCTCGACGTTTTCGGCGGGTGCGACGTCGATTTTGTTCGCGGCGACGACGATCGGTTTGGTTCGCCGGCGGACGTCACCCGCGAGGCGCTCTCGGTGGTCGTCGGTCCACTGGATCGGGTCCTCGGGGTACTCGATCCCACGCAGCGTGCGGGCGATCTGGGTCGGCGAGGCGCCAAAGCCCGAGAGCATCTCTGCGAGCGCGTCGTCGATGTCGAAGCCCGGGGAGCGGGATTTCCGTTCGATCGATTCCCAGTTGCGGTCGACGATCCCCGCGAGCCAGAGGTCCATCTCCCGTTCGACGAAGTCGACCTCGGCGAGGGGGTCGTGGCTCCCGACGTCGACGGGTTCGCCCCGCTCGTTCGTCCCGCCGGAGGCGTCGATCACGTTGACGATGACGTCGGCGTTGGTCAGCTCGTCGAGAAACTGGTTGCCGAGGCCTTTCCCCTCGTGGGCGCCGGGGACGAGGCCGGCGACGTCGAGCAGCTCGATCGGGACGTACCGCTTGCCGTCGTGGCAGCCGTCGGCGTTACAGCGCTCCTCGCGCTCGAGACAGGGACACTCCGTCCGGACGTGACTGACCCCGCGGTTGGCGTCGATCGTCGTGAACGGGTAGTTGGCGACGTCGACCTCGGCCATCGTCGCCGCGGAGTAGAACGTCGACTTGCCGGCGTTTGGCTTCCCGGCAAGCGCGATCGAGAGCATGCCCCGACTACCCCCGAACGGGAAAACTGTCTTTCGGTTCCGGGACTCCCCGGCGGGTTCGGCGTCCGCGTCGGTTCCGAAGGATAAAGTCGCCACCGGAGGAATCTCCGACGATGGCGTCGCCGCTCGAGTCCGTCCGGACGACCGCCCTCGGGACCCTCGTCGTCGCGGCCGTCGCGACCGTGGGGAGCCTCTACTACAGCGTGGGGCTCGGCTACTACCCGTGTGAGCTGTGTTGGTACCAGCGGGTCGCGATGTATCCGCTGGTCGTGATCTTCGGCTACGCCGCGGCCGTCGGGATGGAGGACGTCCACCGGCTCGCGCTCCCGTTCTCGACTGTCGGCCTCGTGCTCGCGGTGTATCACTCCTGGCTGCAGGCCGCGGGCACCGAGGCGTGTGCGTTCGGCGGCTGTGCCGTCGTCCAGTACGAGCTCGCCGGCGTCCTCTCGATCCCGAACCAGGCCGCGATCGCCTTCGCCCTGATCACCGCGACCATGGCCGCCCGCTGGGTGACCGTCCGGACCAGCTGAACCGACCGCCCTCCGGATCGGCTCCCGGGACGTCTCCGACCGGAATCCACGGAGCTTTATCTCCCGGCAGCCCCACGTTCGGGTATGCACTTTCTGGTCGCGACCGACGGATCGGCGGACAGCGAACAGGCGATCGACCACGCGATCGAGGTCGCTGGCGCGGCCGAAGCCACCCTGACCGTGGTCCACGTGGTCTCCCCGCGGATCCACGCCGAGGGGGCGACGCCCGTCCGGTCGCTGTCGGACGCCGAACGACGGCTGATCTTAGAGGACGTCGAGGACGCCGAAGCCCGCGGGGAGGCGATCCTCGAGGACGCCCGCGAGCGGATCGCCGACGCCGACGTCGACGTCGGGACGAAGCTGTTGTACGGTGATCCGGTCGACGGCATCGCCGAGTACGCCGACCCGGAGGGCCACGACGGACTGTTCGTCGGCCACCGCGGGCTCTCCGACCGCGCGGAGGCGCTCTTGGGCAGCGTCGCCAGCGAACTGATCCGGCGAGCACCCGTTCCGGTGACGGTCGTTCGGTGACAGCGCGGGGAGTCGGGCGACGCCACAGCGCGAGGTCGTCGTACGGGCCGCTTACCGACGGGTACGAGGGTGTTACTAATTCCCCGGCTGCCGGTAGCCGGCGCCGATGGAGTCGCCAGTTCGGGGACGGACGGTTCTGGTGACCGGCGGCGCCGGCTTCGTCGGGAGCCACCTCGTCGACGCCCTGGTCGGCGACAACGACGTCCGGGTGCTCGACGACTTCTCCAGCGGGCGTCGGGGGCACGTCGACCCCGGGGCGACGGTGATCGAGGGTGACCTCCGGGAGCCGGAGGCCCTCCGTGCGGCGACCGACGGAGTCGAGCTGATCTTCCACGAGGCCGCGATTGTCGACGTCACGGAGAGCGTCGACCGGCCGGTCGAAACCACCGACGTCAACCTCACCGGCGGGCTGGCGGTCCTGGACGCCGCCCGGCGGGTCGACGCGACGGTCGTGCTCGCCTCGAGCGCCGCCGTCTACGGTCGTCCCGAGGGGTTGCCGATCCCCGAGACGGCCCCAGCCGAGCCCCGATCGCCGTACGGCCTCCAGAAGCGGACACTCGAGGAGTACGCGAGGCTGTACGCGGAGCTCTACGACCTGTCGACGGTCTCGCTTCGCTACTTCAACGTGTACGGGCCGCGCCAGCGTGGTCCCTACAGCGGCGTCGTCGCCACCTTCCTCGAGCAGGCCCGGTCGGGCGGCCCGCTCACCGTCGAGGGCGACGGAGAGCAGAGCCGCGACTTCGTCCACGTTCGGGACGTGGTGCGGGCGAACCTGCTGGCAGCGGCCGCCGGCGAGCCGGGAGCGGCCTACAACGTCGGCACCGGCGAGCGAACCTCCATCCGCGAGCTCGCGGCGGCGGTCCGGGAGGCCGTCGACCCCGAGATCGGGATCGTCCACCGCGAGCCCCGGACGGGGGACGTCGAACACAGCCTCGCAGACGTCACGCGGGCTCGAGAGCGGCTGGGGTTCGAGGCGAGTTACGACCTCGAGGCGGGACTCCGAACGCTCCTGACGGACGCCGATCGCGGCGGGTAACAGCCTCTTACCGGCCCGAATCCGGGACGATTCGGCTCAACCGTCGGAACGTCCGACCCGCTTTATACCGTTCCTGGCCCCCTCGTTCGCCGTGAGTCCGAGTTTCGACCCCATCCTACCGGCGTTCTCCCGGGACGGTCCGTTCTGGCTGCCGGGCGGAACGATCGACGTCGTCCCGGCGGCCCCCATCGAGGCGAGTCCCCACGCGGCGGCGCTGCTCGGGATCGTCGCCCTGCTAGTTCTGGGTGGCGTGTTGGTCGTCCGCGATCGGCTCGAGGGGAGCCACAGGAAGCCCGACCCGCCGGAGGAGACGGACGAACGGACGACCGACCCGGAACTGGTCAGAACCCTCGTCGAGGGAAACGGCGGCCGGATGCGCCAGTCGGAGATCGTCGCCGAAGTCGAGTGGTCGAAAGCGAAGGTGAGCCGGCTGCTCTCGGAGCTAGAGCGCGAAGGGGAGATCACGAAACTCCGGATCGGCCGGGAGAACCTGATCTGTCTGCCGGGTGAGGAGCCGACGGCGTCACAGCCCGTCGACACCCGGTGAGCGATCAGCCCAACAGCCCGTATAGGCTGCTCGCTGCGACGGCGACGAACACCAGCACGCTCGCGAACACCGGATCGATCGCCGAGGCCACCGGGAGGGTCGTCCCCGAGGCGGCGACGATCACCAGCCCGAGCGCGCACGCGAGCAAGTGACCTACGAGGATCGGCGTGGGTTCGCCGCCGTCGCCGTCGACGTACCCGACGACGGCCTCGAAGTTCGGCCCGGGCTCGATCGCCTTCGCGCCGTCGTCGTAGACGATCACCACGTCCTCTTCGAGCCGCGGGAGGTGGGTCTGCTGGAGGGAGACGTAGACGCTCTTATAGAGGTTGTTCGGGGACGAGCCGGCGGCACTTTCGTCCTCTGCGATCTTCGCGGCGACCTCGGAGACCTCGAGACGGCCGTCGCGGTCGGCCAGCAGCTGGACGATCGCGCGCCGTCGGTCGTTTCCGAGGATGTGGAAGATCTCGCTCTCGGCCAACGGCTCGCTCCGTTCGGACTGGACCGACATGTCAGCGGACCCCGGCCGCCGGTCGGTTCGTCCGTGTGCCACCACCTGCCACCATTGCTGTCGTGGTGTTCAAGAAGGGAGTACTTCAACGCACCGCATGAGACCGCCGGTAGAGGGTACCGGGGCCCGGTCAGTGTCCCGGGAGGTGTCCCCCAGACTGCATCTCCCGGTAGGTCGTACAGGACGGACAGCCGTGGACGACGTCGCCGTTGTCGCCGAAGACGCGTGCGAACCGCTGGGTGACGTGGCTACCACAGTTTCGACAGCGGGCTCCCGCCGTCGGCTCCGTTCCCGGCGTCCAGTTCGAGTGTTTCGGTGTCATGTGAGTGGTGGCCGACCCGCGAACCCGCCCGACGGAGCGCCGCCGGCGGTCGGTCGCTTCTCGGCCGTGACTGTCACCGACAGCCGACCGGGAATAAAGAACGTAGACTGTTCATTTCGAGGGCATGTTTTCACCGGAGGAAACACGGTGTTTCCGCGGACGGAGGGGCCGGCTGCCCGACGGGTCGTCCGGACGGTACAGCCGGTTTAAACCGTCTTTCGGCCGGAAACACGATGTTTCCCGTCCGGCCGCGGGCTGCGGCCGCGCGTTCGCGGGCGGAAAGAGGTCGTTTCCGGCGGGAATCTCGCCCTTTCGGCGGCTAAGGTTGCTCGTTATAAAATACCACGTCGGCTTACGGTCGCGATAAGAGAGCCGACGATGTCGAGCCATCCACCCGATACGACGACGGTCCCGGCGCTCGACGCCCTCGGCGACGAGTGTGCCCGCCTCATCCTCGTCGCCGCGAGCGAGCGACCCCGAACCGCGAAGGAACTGACCGCCAGAACCGACAGCTCGTCGGCGACGGTGTACCGGCGGATAAACGGTCTGATCGAGAGTGGCCTGCTCGCCGAGTGTGTGCGCTTCGAGGAGAACGGTTCGCACGTGACCGCCTACGAGGCGACGGTCGATCGGCTGAACGTCGAGATCGACGCCACCGGGATCCGCGTCGACCCCTACGGGAGCGGCTGAGCCGACTGCCGTCGGGGACGACCCGCCGCTCGAAACCGCCGGAACGACGGGCCTCGGAGCCGCCGCCTCCGTCCTCGTGGAGACAGGGCCGGACGCGCTGTCGGTGTGTGAGTCCGGCTACGCCCCCGGCCGCGCGCCCCCGGCCGGGCGCCATCGCGTACTCGAAACGCGGCCGAGGGAGCTATCGCGTACTCGAAACGCGGCCGAGGGAGCTATCGCGTACTCGAAACGCGGCCGAGGGAGCCGTCGTGGGGGTCGGGACGCGATCGCCACGCCGGAGCCGACCGACGTCCCCCGATCGGGCCGAACCCACCGACGGCGTGCGGTCGACCGACCAGTCGGCGGCGAAAGGGGCCGTTCAGGGGTGAAACGGTGTTGTATGAAGCGGATAACAAATATCCACTCAGCGGAACGGTCCACGCGATTGAGCAATGCACGACCTCACCGGGTTTCAGCGGGATCTCCTGTACGTGATCGCCGGAGCGGACCGCCCCTCCGGCCAGTCGGTCAAACAGGAGGTCGAGAAGTACTACAGCTCCGACATCAATCACGGCCGACTCTACCCGAACCTCGACACCCTCGTCAACAAGGAGCTCGTCGAGAAGGGACAACTCGACAGGCGGACGAACTACTACGCGATAACCGAGGCGGGCCACCGGCGCATCGAGGACAGACGCGAGTGGGAAGAACAGTACGTCGAGCTGTGATCGTGGCCGCGTCGGCTCCCGGCTGTGAACGACCGCCGTGGGTTCGCCGGCTGAGGTCATAAGGATGCCGGGGGTAGTTTTTAGGCCGTCGCCGGTCATCGGTTTTCCATGGAATCGGAACTGTCGGTCAGGGACGTCCTGACGAAAGAGTACGTCGCCGCGAGCGAGGGCGACACCGTCTACGGCGCCGTCGAGTTGATGCTCGACGACCTCGTCAGCTGTGCGCTCGTGGTGCGGGGGTCCGACGTCGTCGGCATCGTCACCGAGTGGGACGTCCTCGAGCTCGTCGCCGGCGAGGGGACGCCGGAGGAGACGACCGTCGAGGAGGCCATGTCCAGACCCGTGATCACGGTCGACGCCGACAACTCGCTGGCCGAGGCCGCGAGCACGATGGCGAGCCAGGACGTCCGCAACCTGGTCGTCGAGGACGACGGGGAGCTACTCGGCGTCGTGACACAGCGGGACGTGATCGCCACGGCCGGCTCGTTCCGGGGAGCCACGCCGCCGGCACCGACCGGGGACCGACCGCTCGACGACCGGTCGGTTGCCGGCGACCCGGTCGCGGAGGCGACGGGGATGACGGCCACCGGCGACGACAGCTACTCCACACAGGGGGTCTGTGAGGCGTGTGGCTCCCTCGCCGAGTCGCTGTGGGAGTCGAACGGACAGCTCCTCTGTGCGGACTGTCGGAGCGTCTGAACGGTCCCGATGACAGCCACCGATTCCGTCTATCAAAAGAGCTTTCCACCACCGGGGTCGAGAGCGCGGTGATGATCCCCACCCTCGACGAGCTCGACGTCGCGGGGACGACCGTCGGGGTCCGGGTCGACGTCAACAGCCCGCTGGACGACGACGGCTCGCTCGCCGACGACGCCCGGCTGCGGGCCCACGTCGAGACGCTCTCGGAGCTGCTCGACCGCGGCGGTCGCGTCGCCGTCCTGGCCCACCAGGGCCGACCCGGCGGCGACCGGTTCTCCTCGCTCTCGGCACACGCCGACCGACTCGCCGAGTTGCTCGGCCGCCCCGTCGGGTACGTCGACGTCACGTTCGGCTCGGCGGCCCGGGAGGCCGTCTCCGCGCTCGAAGACGGCGACTGCGTCGTCCTCGAGAACACCCGGTTTTACAGCGAGGAGTACATGGAGTTCGAGCCCGAGCGGGCCGCACGCACCCACCTCGTCGCCGGGCTCGCGCCCGCCCTCGACGCCTACGTCAACGACGCGTTCGCGGCCGCCCACCGCTCACAGCCCTCCCTGGTCGGCTTTCCGGCGGTCCTGCCCGGCTACGCCGGACGCGTGATGGAACGGGAACTCGAGGTGCTCGGCTCGGTCGAGTCGACGCCGACCCCGCGGGCGTACGTCCTCGGCGGGGCGAAGGTGCCCGACTCGATCGACGTCGCCTGGTCGGTCCTCGAGAGCGGGCTGGCCGATCGCGTGCTCACCGCCGGCGTCGTCGGCAACGTCTTCTTGCTCGCCGACGGCGTCGACCTCGGCGACGCGAGCGCCGAGTTCCTCTACGAGCAAGGCTACTGGGGGGAGGTCGACCGCGCCGCGGACCTCCTCGACGCCCACGGCGACCGGATCGCGCTCCCCCGGGACGTCGCCGTCGACCGCGACGGCCGCCACGAGATTGGCATCAACGCCTTGCCCCCCGGCGACGGCGAGGCCGCCCTCGACGTCGGCTCCTCGACGATCGCGTACTACAGACGGCTCCTCGCCGACTCCGGCACCGTCGTGCTCAACGGTCCCGCGGGCGTCTTCGAGGAGTCGGCGTTCGAACGGGGCACCCGCGAGCTGTACGAGGCCGCGACCGACGTCGGGACGAGCATCGTCGGCGGGGGCGACACCGCTTCCGCGCTCCGGGCGCTGGATGTCGAGGGGTTCGACCACGTCAGCACGGGCGGGGGCGCCGCACTCGCGATGCTCACCGGTGAGCCGTTGCCGGCGGTGCTCGCCCTCGAGGAGGAGCCAGCCGGGAGATGAGCGAACCGACGGTCGAGCCGGCGACCCGCGAGGAGCTCGAGACGCTCGCCGGCTGGTGGGTCGACCTCGCCGCCGAACAGCGCGAGTACGGCTCACACGTCCTAGCGGCCCGAAACCGGGAGGCGATCCGCGAGCTCCTCGCCGGCCACCGGTTCCACGACGGGGTGCTCGTCGCCCGGCTCGACGGCGAGCTCGCGGGGTTTGCCACCTTCGCGGTCGAGGACGGCTCGTTCGCCCTCGACGCGAGCCGTGGACTGCTCTCGAACCTCTACGTGCGGCCGGACCGTCGCCGAAGCGGGGTCGGAACCGCGCTGCTCGGGGCCGTCGAGTCGCGGCTCGCCGAACGGGACGTCGACGTGATCCGCCTCGAGGCGATGGCCGACAACGAGGCGGCGAGGCGGTTCTACCGCGCGAACGGCTACGAGAGCCACCGGGTGACGATGGAGCGGTCGCTGGCGGCGGAAAGCGATACTCACTCAAAGGAGGAGCGGTAATCTACGGCCCGCGCCAGGGGAGCATGGGTGGTTCATGCACTCGACTTGTAATCGAGACTTCCGGGGTTCAAATCCCCGCCCTGGCTCTACCCCGACCTCCGTCTCTCCCGGCGGGCCGTACGCCTCGGTACACCACACCCGTCGGCTCGACCGTCGCTGCTGGAACGTCGACGGATCGCGCCGGAAGTCTCGCTCCCATCGGAGGAAATCGGCTGGAGAGCCTCATCACTCCGGGACGGATGGCCCCGCCCACGACGGGCGTCCGACAGGACGAGTAGCCACCGCTGAACCCGTCGGTCCCTCCGTCCCGCGACGCCCGTCGACCGGAGATATCACGTCCCTCTCGGCGAACAGGTGGCCGAACTCTGTACGGGTGGTCGGCCGAACGCCGACAGACCGGTGTCGACCCTGTCGGCGGACACGCTCTGTTCGAGTCCCTGGCGGAGGCTATGCCAACGTATATCTTTCCTACCCAGGTCTTCAGACGCCGTCGGAGTGTCGCTCGTCTCCCGGGAAACGGAAGGACGTGTCGACAGCCCAGAAGGATTCTCATCCGGCATCACAGCTACCGAGAGACCGTACCGGACGGTTAACTCGCTCAGTTCCCGGTGGCTGGATGCATGTCGGAGGAAGAAAACGAGCACACGACAGACGAGCACGACGAACGGACGCCGGCGGAGACGCCGGAAGGGACGGACACCGCCGAGGGAGCCGACCCGTCCACGACGCGACGGGGCGTGTTGACACTCGCCGGCGTGACGGGTTTGGGCATCCTCTCGGCACAGGGAGCGACCGCCCAGAGCGGGTCTCCCCACTACAACTGGGGTAACGATGTCGACGCGAACGAGTACGCACTCGAGCGACTGGGCAGCCTTCGCATGGCGGCTAACGCCGCGACGATTGAGGACTTCGAGGGCGAGAATCTCGAAATAACCGACGGGGTGTTGAACGCCACGGGCGGGCAGGTGGCCGACGACGTGATGGAAGTGGAGTCGATCACCGCCGGGGAGGCCACCGTCGCCGCAGCGACGGTCGAACAGCTCAACGCCGCCTCGTTCGTCGGCCCGAGCGACCCCGAGAACGTCCGGTTCTGGTGGCCCTGCGCCGAAGGGATCGGCGAGGTGGTGCGCGAGACGGCGGGCCTGCACTACGGCACGTTCGACGACGCACGGTGGGCGAGCGGGCCCTACGTAAACGGAACGGCGCTCAGAGGCACCGGAGACAACGCCGTGGTGACGACGACTTGGGGCGATTTCGGCTCGCGTATGGGAGAGGACTTCGCGCTGTACTTTACGTTCGAGACCGAAGACCTCGGCACGTTCCTCGGGGCGATCAACAGCGGCGGCGCAGAGAACCAGACCATTCGGGTCGAAACGAGTTCCGGCTTCTCCCCCTCCGAAGACGACAAGCTGACGTTCATCGTCCGCGGGGACTCGGCAGCCGGAGAGTACGGTCTCGTCAACACCGAGGCGGACGTGACCGACGGCCAGCGTCGTCGGGTCTGCATCAACAAGATCTCGAACGACGCCGAGAGCTGGGAGATCTGGTTCGACGGACAGCAGGTCGACGTCACCGTCGACAACAACAGCCTCCAGCCCGACGATCTGGTGGCGTTCGACGAGCCCATCACGCTGCTGGCCTCGAACACCCGCGGTGACGTCCTCGGCGGACTCGAGTGCGAGATGGACAACGTCGTCGTCTGTGCCGACGCACAGTCTGAAGGACAGATCGGCCGGGACTACGAACGACAACAACAGACGATCGGGACGACGCTCCAGAAGGGGTACAGCGGGGCGACGCTGAACACAGACACCGTCTGATCATGGCAGAGATTGGACTCCGATTCGCCGTAGTCACCGACGGCCACTGGGGCAGCACCCGCGTCGACTGGGACAACTGGTGGGGGTATCCCGACGACGGCTGGGCGGAGATGCACGCCGACGCCCTCGAAACCATCGAGGCGGTTCACGACCGGCGCGAGATCGACTTCCTCGTCCACAACGGAGACATCGTCCACGACGACGACGCCTTTCACCCCGAGATCATCGAGCAGTTCTTCGAGGAGTTGCCAGCCGGCGTCGACTGGCACGTCGTCCGCGGGAACCACGACTGGTCCACCGAAGAGGAGTGGGAGAGCCACTACGGCGTCCCGTTTAGACACGCCTTCGAGTACGACGAGTACGGCTTCGTCTGTACGGACACGGGCGGCGATCCGAGAGACACCAACACGAGCGCGTCCGACGCCGACTGGATCGACGCCCGAATCGACGAGTTCGACGACAAGGCAGGTGTGTTCGTCTTCCAGCACGTCGCGCCGTTCACAGAGCGGGTCGGTCGAGACATGCCCGCCGTCCGCGACGTGTTCGGACGACCGGATGTGCTCGGCGTCTTTCTCGGCCACAACCACGGACGTAACGGGCAGTACGTGGTCGACGGCGCGCGCTATCTGTACTGCAGCCGGATCGGCGGTGCAAACCCCGCTTCCGGCGCTGGCGAGCAGGTCGAAGAGCTCGGAGTGCGTGTAATCAATCTCTACGAGTAGACGACCACGCGAACCGCGCCACAGCCGGTTCCCGTTGCACGCGTGGCCACGTCAGGAAATCCAGGGTGGCAGGACCGTCGCGCGAGCGATCTGTCACGTGTAATCTTCGGGTTGCGCCCGGCCGTCTCGTGGTCTCCGGCTGGCCGGAGAAATTCAGCGCGACAGCGGTGTGTTCGCGACCGGGCCCGAACGTAGAGCACGGTACTGCCGACTTCGACCGTTGTGGAGTAGTACGTACCGCTCCGGTCGACTACAGCGTGTCAGTACCACCACGTACTCCCGGTGGTCGCCGACAAGTCGTGTGTGAGCCTACCAGCCGCCGTCCGTACGCTCCGTGTTTTACGAATCAAAGGTACTTGCTCCGGCACCCACACCAGCGGACATGGTGCGACCAACCCGCGCCCGGGAGTACAGGCGTCGAACGATGATCGCGACCCTCGGTGTCGGGACAGTGGGAGCCCTCTCTGGCTGTCTCGGCAACGGCGATGACGGCGACGACGACGATTCGGGGACGTCGGACACGTCGAACAGTGGCGACGAGGAGGGAGAGGGGTCCTGGGAGGAGGCGTACTATTCGGATCCGGAGGAGATCTTCGGGAACCCGGTTCGACGGACGCCGAGTGACCCGGACGAGCTCGAGGATCCGGACACCCTCAACTTCGCGTACGTGCCGGCAGAGGAGCCGGCGGTGCTCGAGGAGGCGTTCGATCCGATGATCGAGATGCTCGAGGAGAACACCGGGAAGAACGTGGAGTACTTCGGCGGCCAGAACTACGCCTCGCTCATCGAGGCGATGCGGAGCGGGCGGCTCCACCTCGGGGCGTTCGGCGCAGCGGCGCTGGTGTACGCCGTCAACATGTCGGGGGCACAGCCGTTCGTCGCGCACGGCGATCAGGACGATAGCATCGGCTACACGGCGCTGACGATCTCACACGCCGACTCGGACATCACCGAGCCCGAGGACCTGATCGGACGGACGGTCGCTCACGCCGACCCGGGATCGACCTCCGGCGATCTCCTGCCGCGAGCCTTTTTCGAACAGGAGTACGGCATCGTTCCCGAAGAGGACTACGACGTAGAGTACTCGGGCGGACACGACCAGAGCATGCTCGGCGTCTACCACGGCGATTACGAGGTCGCTCACATCTCCGACGGCGGCGGGGTCAGGGCGATGGAGCGCCACGAGATCGAATCCCGCGAGGACGTCCCGGACAACATGCAGAACTTCAACCTCGTCGTACAGAGCGCGGAGATCCCGAGCGTCGCGTACGCGACCTGGTACCGGCTGGAACCCGAGCTCAGAGATCAGATCCAAGAGACGTTCGTCGGCTACGAGTTCGAGGGGAAGATGGCCGAACACTTCGGCGACGAGTACTGGTACAAGGAAGTCGAGTACGTCGAAGACTACGAACTGCCGCGTCAGCTCCAGGAGTTCGCCGGCGTCGAATTCACCGACGACGAGCTCGACGAGCTCTGACAATGTTGCGACTGGAAGGCGTCTCGAAGACGTACGACGGCGGAGAAACCGCACTCCGTGACGTCTCCTTCGAAGTCGATGGCACAGAGATCGTCGGCATCATCGGCCCCTCGGGTTCCGGAAAGAGCACCCTCGTCCGGTGTATCAACCGACTGGTCGAGCCGACCGAGGGGGAGATCTACCTCGACGGGACGGAACTGACCGGACTCTCCGCTTCGGCGCTTCGAAAGGAGCGCCAGTCCATCGCGATGGTGTTCCAGGAGTACAACCTCGTCGAGCGGCTGACGGTGATGGAGAACGTGCTGTCCGGTCGCCTCGGACAGGTGTCGTTCTGGCAGGCACTCCGCCGCTCGTTCCCCGAGGCGGACGTCAAGGAGGCGAAAGCGTTGCTCAGTGCTGTCGGGATGTTCGATCAGATAAACTCACGGGCCGATGAGCTCTCCGGGGGTCAGCGCCAGCGCGTGGGCGTCGCTCGGGCGCTTATTCAGGACCCGAAGATCGTCCTCGCTGACGAACCGACGAGCAGCCTTGATCCGGAAAACGCCAGAGTGCTGCTCGACCGGATTACGGAGCTCGCACGGGAGAGCAACATCCCCGTGCTGGTCAACATGCACGATGTCCCCCTCGCGAAGTCGTACGGCGATCGGATAATCGCCCTCAGAGACGGCGCGATCGAGTTCGACGGCCCGCCGTCTCGTCTCGACGAGGCCGCACAGAACCGGATCTACAGGGGCGAAGAGCCGTCCCCCAGACCATCCACGGCTCCGGACGAATCCGAGACGAGCGCCGTCGAAGACGCGGGCAGGATCACAGCCAGGGAGCTATGAGCGTTCCGGACCGCACCGTCTCCGAACCGTTCGACGGGACGTGGGAACGACCGTCGCTGGTGGCCCGGAGAGAGCTGCGGTACGGCCTGTATCTAGTTGCCGGCCTCTACCTTGTCATGAGCTTCTGGCTGCTCGAGTTCTCGCTCGACCGGATGGTTCAGGGATTCGATAACTTACAGACGTTCACCGCGGGCATCCTCCAGCCCGCCACGTCGAACATCGACCCGGTGATCGACGGAATGATCGTCTCGTTACAGATGGCGTTTCTCGGCACGGCCGCCGGCGTGCTCCTCGCGATTCCGTTCGCGTTTCTCGCCGCCGAGAATCTCGTGCCACGGCCGGTCTACCTCCTCACGAGAGGGTTCGTCGGGAGCCTCAGGGCGTTTCACAGCCTGGTCCTGGCGATCGTCTTCGTGAAGCTGTTCGGTCTCGGTGCGTTCGCCGGGACGATGGCGCTGGTCGTCTCGTCGGTCGGCTTCGTCGGGAAGCTGCTCGCAGAGGAGATCGAAGAGATCCGAGTGGGAGAGCTCGAAGCGATCAGAGCGACCGGTGCCTCCTGGCCGATCGTGTGGCTCTATGCGGTCTATCCACAGGTGTTTCCCAGACTGGTCGGGCTCGCGATCTACCGTGCAGACATCAACATCCGCGCCTCGACGATCCTCGGTATCGTCGGTGCGGGAGGAATCGGATCCGTGCTCATCAGCGCGATGGACACCTACCAGTTCGACATCGTCTCGACGGCGCTGCTCGCCATCATCCTCGTCGTCCTCATCGGCGAGTACGTGAGCACGTTCCTCAGAGCGAGGGTCGTCTAGTATGACACGGACGGAGACACCGCAATCAGACTCGGATACAAACACGAGATCACCGAGAGTCGACGTCGACGCGTCGGCCTCGGTGTGGACCCGTTACTCGCGCCAGGAACGACTGACACAGGCGTTGTTGCTGCTTGTCACCGGGGCCGTAGTCGTGTGGGCGTACGACGGAATCAACCCGAATCTGGAGTACATCATGACGGCACACGTCGAGCTGATGGATCTATACCGACGGGGATTCCCGCCGGACGTCGCCTACACCCGAGAGATACTCTACCCGCTTTTGATGACAGTACACATCGCGGTTCTCGGGACGTTCCTCGCGATGCTCACCTCCATCCCGGTCGCGCTGCTGGCGGCGGAGAACATCACGCCGAACAGGGTTACGTTCTTGATCGGATCGCTGATCACGACCGTGAGTCGGAGCGTCAACGTCATCATCTGGGCGCTCATCTTCGTCATCATGTTCGGCGGTGGCGCACTCGCCGGCGTCGCCGCGATCACCATCCGATCGATCGGCTTCTGTGCGAAGCTGATGAGCGAGGCCATTGAGGAGATCGATCCAGGCCCCGTCGAGGCCGTCCAATCGAGTGGCGCACGGCGGTCGAACGTGTTGCTCTACGGCGTGATCCCACAGATCAAAGCCGCAGTGATCGGCATCTCCATCTACCGCCTTGAGATCAACATCCGGGGGGCGACGATCCTCGGATTCGTCGGAGCTGGCGGGATCGGCGTACAGCTCCAGACGTCGATCAACACGCTCCAGTGGGACAAGGTACTGACGATACTGGTCGCGATTCTGGTCGTCGTCCTCGTCGGTGAGTACCTCTCGGCGAAGCTTCGCAAACTCGTCCAGTGATCGTGTCCCGGGACTGGATTCACTGTTTGCTCTATCGGCACGAAAACGGAGGACTCCGGATGGTTCGCCCCTAGCGGTAACAGCGTCGTTTCGTCTCGTGCTGGATCGCCATGCTGGCGACGTTCCCGCCGTACTCCGCCGTCCGGCGGATGCTCTCGAGGAGGAGACCGACGGTGTGTGCTTCGGCCGGGTCGTCGTGGTCGTACAGCGTTCGGTCGAGTTCGTCAATGGTCGCGAGGAGGCTGTCCCGGTCGGTGAGTGCCCGCTGTGCGGCTTCGGAGCCGCCGCCCGCGAGGATTGCATCGACGGCACCGTCGACGACCTGTCGCGCACTCGCGCCGAGCGAGGAGAGATCCGACTTGAACCGTTCGGATAAGGGTATTTCCGGTTCGACGGCGAACGTCGCGATCCGTTCTGCGTGGTCGGCGATCCGCTCGAGCTGGCGACAGAGGTAGTAGTACTCGAAAAGGTTGTCCCGGAAGTCGTCGAGCTTTTCTGTCTCCTGTAAGTCGACCAGGGCTCTTCGAAAGTGTCGAGCTACCATCACGAAGATCTTGTCGGCTTCATCGTCACGAGAGATCACCCGCCTGGCCAGCGTCTCGTCCCCGTCGGAGACCGCCTCGACGGCGTCCCGGTGCATCGCCATGGCGACGAGCCGGAGGCGCAACGTCGATTTGCGCATGTCGACGTGGCTCGCGTCGATGAGGTTGTTCACTCTGAGGGTCGTCTCCGTCGACTCGATTATCTCGAATCCAGAGAGGGCGGCGATGACGTCTTGGACGACGGCGCGTCTGTCGGGACTGTGTCCGTTCGTGTCGGCGAGCGTGACGGTGTCGACGCCAACGGCGTACAGCGCATAGACGCGCTGTCGGAGCAGCTCGTCGGAGTCGGTGGTGACGTCCACCCGACACTCCTCTGTGACCGCGCCTCGGCGGGCGACCGGTTCGACCAACAGCGACCCGTCGGCGTTCGCGTGGAGCGAGAGTTCGGAGCCAGCTTCTATACCGTGTTCTTCTGCCCACGGTTTCGGCAGCGAAACCGTATACGTGGTTCCTCCCGAAAGCTGTACCTTTCTAGTCTCCATGGTAAACAAGCTGGTAAACACGGATATCAAGATTTATAATATAGCTCAGTCCACCACTTGAGCAGTACGTTTCTGTACGTATCTGGCCGAGTCGCGGGTGCGGTAGCACCACCCCCGTGTCTGAGTACATAGCTATATAGCAGCCTGTACACCCTGTAGCACACGGCTAATTACCGGCGCCGAGGGATGGGAGTATGCCCCGGAAACCGTGGCACCCACCGTTTACCTCCACACAAAGAGGTCGGAACGCGACACGTACGGAGGTGATCGAGCTCATCGACCGGACAGTGCCGGAGACGAAACGGGAGCTCGCGAGCGTCGCAGGCATCTCAGATCAGTACCTCTCGGAGCTCCTCAGGGATCTGAAAGGCGACGGCATTGTAAAGAAGGCGTACGTGGTCGACGACGCAGAGCTGTACGCGAACACCGACGGGTCGATGCTCCGGCGGACGGACGAGAGCGGATCCACACCGTCACAACGAGACCGTGGCGCGCGGGTCATGCACCTGCTCCAGCGGCTCGAAACGGCGACGAGCGACCAGTACGCGGCGGCGAAAGCGACGTTCCACGGCGAGGTTCCCGAGCAGTCGGCCTGCTCGCTCGAGTCGCTCACCAACGCACGTCACGCCGCGGTGATGACGGAGTTGAAGTCGTACACGCTCACGACGGACTGGCCGGGCAACCGGGTCGCAGCCGACCTCGCGATCATCGCGACAAACCTCGAGATCATCGGCGACCGCGCCTGTTTCATCTCCGACGTGATCGCCGACCGGACCGACCTGATCGCCGGCGAGGTCGGTGCACGCCTCGACGACGTGTTCGTGGCCGGCGAGCGGATCAACGATCTGTTCACCCGGATCCTCTTCGACCGCGAGTTCACGGCCAAGGAGGCGCTTCGTTCTGAAGAAGAACAGGTTCACCGCGATCTCGACGAGCTGTTCGAACTCGTGACCGCGTACGACACGACGGTGTACGCCTGCCTGGTGACGGTGACGCGGGCGCTGGAGCGAACGCTGTTTTACTGGGCCGACGCCGCCGAGATCGCGATCAGGTTGTACACGGGACTCGACCCGGGTCACATCGAGTTCTGAGCCGTCACGCTGGTGTGCCAGACCGGGGTTCACGAGTTGGGGGCGGCCGGCGGCGCGTATCGTTCGAGAAACTTCTCGAGGTCGCGCAGGCTCGACAGTCTCTCCTCGAGCGTCGCGTGGTCCCAATGCCACCACTCGGTCGCTTCGATGCGTCTGGCGAGTTCGGGAGGAAAACGTTCTCCGATGGGCGTCGCCGGCACACCACCAACGACGGCGTACGGCGAAACGTCGTCCGTCACCACGGCACCGGCAGCGACGACCGCACCGTTGCCGACCGTGACGCCCGGAAGGACGGTCGCACCGTGACCAATCCAGACGTCGTGTCCGATCTCGATGGGCTGGCTGGCCCGCCACTCGAACACCGTCTCGTCTCGCTCGCCCAGATCGTACATCTCCGACCGGTAGCTCACGTGGTGGGAGGTCGGTCGCTCCATCGGATGGTTCGTTGGACCGAGGCGTGCGTCGGTGGCTACGCTGGCGAACTTCCCGACGGTCGTATAGTCCAGCTGGACTCGTTCCATCAGGTAGGTGTAATCGCCGATCGCCGACTTGTGGAGGCGGACATCCTGTCGGAGCTCGGTCCAGCGCCCGAGCGTGCTCTTCGAGATCGAAACGGGCTCGTACAGCGTCGGCTCCGGACTCAGCTCCGTTTTCCGGCTGGTGTTGTGGGAGTCGACGTACATCTATCGGCGCCCCTCGGGTCCGTAAGGATCGGAAGGGCTGTGACCGCCGGAAGCCGGCTCGTGCCACGGTCGGCTCAGGAGCGAAGACGGGCGTGAGGCTCGTGGCGTGGTGAGCCGTCTCGCTCCCATCGGGTCTCTCGGTCGCCCTCCGGGCGGTGTACCCCCTCCGATAGGACGCGTGGTGCCCTGAGGAACGCTGGACCTCCCCTCGAACGTCGAGTCATCCGGATGTCGACAGGGAAAATCGTCGCCCTCCAGCCCCGGACGAGCCTCGCACGGTATCCCGTTCACCGTAGAACCTGGCCAGCTGCGATGTATACGCGTTCGGTTCGTACTCTCCGTTTTCGAGCAGTTCGAACCGTCGACAGCACCCCCCAGCGAAGAAACTACGTACCAGTACAGACCGAATTTCCGCGGTGCGGGTGGAAGACGAACATCGTCAGCGGGGATAGAGAGTACCCAGTGAACCGTTATTCGGAGCCTACAGGTATGGCCACCAGCGCATGGAAGGTCCTGCTAATCGGACAGACCGGTGTGAACTGCTTACAGTGTGTCCAGCGTCGAAGCTCGCCGACTTCGCGAACGATATTCTCGCTGACGGCGCGGAGCTATCGATCAGACAGGCACCACGGCCACAGCTGCTGATGCAGCAGGTCGTAGAGCCCGTCGAGCGGCGGCCGTTCAACCTCGGTGAGGTCGTCGTGACGCCCGCGGAGGTCGACCTCGACGGCTCGCGGGGGTTCGCGATCATGCCCGGAAAAGCCGAGCGTGCGGCGCTTTCGGGGGCGATCGTCGACGCCGCAGTCGCTGGTGGGCATCCACTCACTAGACAGGTACTGGCAGCCCTCGAACGCGCTGGCGAGCGCCACAGAGGCGAGCGTACCCGAGAGTGGGCAGAGAGCAAGCATACGACGGTAACGTTCGAGACGCTGGAGGACGAGCGATGAGGCCGCTGGGTTTCGACCCGGTCGCCGACACCCGCCGGACGTTCCGGGCGCTGTTAAGGGTGATGAGCCGTCCGGGAACCGTCGAGCGGGTTCCACGGCCGGCCGACCGTGCCGTCATCGCGACGCTCGTCGATCACGAGATAACGGTCTCGACCGACGACGAGCGCCTCGCCGAGACGCTCGCCGACCAGGGACGGCTCGCGTCCGCGCCACCTCGGGAGGCGGACGTCGTCCACGTTCTCGCTCACGACCGCTTCGACGTTCGCGAGTGCAAACGCGGGACGCTGGTCGAGCCAGCCACGGGCGCGACGGTCGTCTACCGGGTCGAGGACGTACGGGCCGAACCGGGTGGAGAGGCGTCGCCAGCGCTGACGACGGCTCGGCTGTGCGGTCCGGGCGTCGACGGCGAAACGACGCTTTCCGTGTCCGTGTCGCCGGAGGCGCTTCGGGCGCTCGGCGAAGTGCAGTCGTCGTACCCCCGGGGCGTGGACGCCATCTTCGCCGCTCCGGACCGTCTCGGTGCGATTCCTCGCTCGACGACGCTTGAGCTTGCTTCTAACACGACCACGCCGGAGGCGATCTAGGTGGGCTACGTCGCAGCCGTCGCGGGCGAGGAGCTCATCCAGCGCGCCGAAGCACTCTTCGAAAAACAGCGAGTGGCTGGCGACAGCGACGACCTGACGCTGGAGCAGCTGGACGACCAGCTCGGCCGGCTCACGTCACAGGTCATGAGCGAGGCGGGGCTCTACGCGCCCCGTCTGGCCGCACTCGCGGTGAAACAGGCCCAGGGAGACACCGTCGAGGCGGCGTTTCTCCTCCGGGCGTACCGTTCGACGCTCGAGCGTTTCGACGAGACTAGGCCGACACTCACCTCGGAGATGCTGGCGTGCCGGCGCGTGTCACCGTCGTTCAAGGACGTCCCGGGCGGGCAGATTCTCGGTCCGACGAAAGATTACACACAGCGTCTGCTCGATTTCACGCTGGCGGACAGCGAGACGGTGGATCCGACGGCCGGCTGGGAACTCGAAGAGGCCGGGGAGCCGGAGCCACTGACGAACGTGATGGAGCTCCTCCGTGAGGAGGGGCTGGTTGCAGCGCCCGAAAATCCGGCCGCGGACGAGAGACGGGAGCCGGTCGATACGACCCGGGAGCCGCTGACCCACCCTGTCAGCCGGGACGCCGTCTTACAGGAGCTCGCGCGCGGGGAGACGGGCGCGGTCACCGCGCTCGGGTACTCCGCGCTACGGGGGTACGGACAGGTCCATCCGACGCTCGCGGAGGTACGTGTCGGGAAGCTACCGGTCCGGATCGAACACCCGTACACCGGCGAGGAGGTGACGATGACCCACACGGAGGTGACGGAGTCGGAGGCTGTCGTCCCGCTGTATGCGAAACGGGACGATCCACAGTTCGCGTTCGGATACGGCCTGACGTTCGGCCGGAACGAGCGAAAGGCGATCGGCATGACGGTGCTCGACGCCTCGATCCAGGTAAATAGCACCGAGGAGCCGGCGGAGAACGCGGAGTTCGTCCTCGACACCGTCGACGGCATGGACTCCTTTGGGTTCATCGAACACCTGAAACTACCCCACTACGTCACCTTCCAGTCAATTCTCGACCGGATCAGGTCGATCCGCGAGCGCAAGGAAGCGGCTGCCGAGCCAACGACAGACCAGCCCGGTGGCGGGGACGAAACCGATGCTGACAAGGTGGAAACGGACCGCGGGCGATCGATCGAAGCGTCACAGGGTGCCCCGGAGGGGAGCAACGGTGACTGAGCACGAACAAACTGGCCTGGCCGACGACGCATCGGCCGAGACGGCGACCGAAGGCGGGACGAACGACAACCGACAGCCCGACCGCGGCACGCCAATCAGGGCGGAGACCGTCGACGCAGCGCTCGACGCGCTACACGGCGAGGGGATGGCCGGATACAGCTACGCCTACCTCGACGAGCACACGAAACGAGAGGTCCGTCGGGCGACGTTGAAAGCGATCGCCATCCCCGGTCACCAGGTCCCCTACGCCTCGCGACCGATGCCGCTGGCCCGTGGCTGGGGAACGGGCGGCATTCAGGTCTCACTCTCGGTGCTCGGCCCGGACGACACGTTCAAAGTGATCGACCAGGGCACAGACGGGAGTGTCAACGCGGCGAACATCCGCCGTCTGGCCGAGGAGACCGCCAACGTCTCGACGACGACGGACACGACTGAGGCGGACGTAATTCAGACTCGACACAGAATCCCAGAGGAGGTGCTGTGTGACGACCAGCTTCTCGTCTTGCAGGTTCCGGTCACGGATCCGCTCCGGAAGGTCGACCCGTCGGACGCGGCGAACCGGAAACGACACGCACACAGAAACTACGGCAAGATGTGGGTCCACCTCTACGAGAACGTCGTCGAGTGGGGCGAGATCAACATCGGTGCGAGCTACCCGACGATGGTCGCCGGCCGGTATCTGATGAGCCCCTCGCCGATTCCCCGATGGGACACGCCGAAACTCGACGACGCGGACCACCTCTCGATTTTCGCCGCAGGGCGCGAGGCACGGATCTACGCGGTGCCGCCGAACACGCGGGTCAAGCCACTGGCGTTCGAGGACAGACAGTTCACCGTCGAACGGTTTCCAGATCGGGCGTGTCACCTCTGTGGCTCCGAGGATACGTTTCTCGTCGAGCTGTCGGAAACACGTGACGGGAGCGACGGGCGTTTCGAGACGTGCTACGTCTGTAACGACACGAGCTTCTGTGAGAAACGTCACAGCGACCCGGACCGTCCGAAAGACCACCACCTCGACCGCGAAGGGGTAGACTGGGGGCCCGGAACACCGGACGTGCCGAGGACAACGGCAGACGACGCGGCGTCGGAGAGAGGTGAGTCCGGATGACGCTGCTCGAGGCCGAGGACGTCCGGGCCGTCTACGGCGACGGCTGTGTGCGCTGTCTCGAGACGACCGGCGACCGGGCCGGGACGAACCAGTGTTCGCGGTGTGGGAGCATCGTCGCCTGCGCCGAAATCGACGTCAGCGTCCAGCGGGGGGAGGTGCTCGGGGTCGTCGGCGAGTCGGGCTCCGGCAAGTCGAGTCTCGCAGAGCTGCTCGCGCTCGAACGAGGCGAGGCGACCGTCGGTGGGGACGTGCGGTATGCAGGCCACGACGGAAACCTCCTCGAGGTCGACTACCAGACCAGACAGGCGCTTCGAACCGGCGAGATCGCGTTGGTTCACCAGCACATCAGAGACGGCCTCTCCCTCGAGTTCACCGGCGGCGGAAACGTCGCGGAGAAACTCCTTGCGGCGGGCTGGCGGTCGTTCGAGGACGTCAGAGCACGCGTCAGCGAGCTGTTCGAGGCGACAGAGATCCCGATCGAGCGGATGGACGATCCGACCAGCACCTACTCGGGTGGGATGCAACGCCGCGTCCAGATCGCCCGCGCTCTCGCGGTCGAGCCGGAGCTCGTCGTACTCGACGAGCCGACGACCGGGCTGGACGTGAGCGTCCAAGCGCGCGTCCTTGACACGTTCCGGCGGATCCAGCGCGAACACGGGGTCGCAGCGATCGTCGTCTCACACGACCTCGGCGTCGTTCGCCTACTCGCCGACCGGACGGTCGTGATGCGCCACGGCCGTATCGTCGAAGCCGGACTGACAGACCGGGTGATGGAAGATCCACACCACGAATACACACAGACGCTAATAAACTCAGTAATATGACAGCACTCGACGTGGACGGGCTTTCGAAGACGTTCACGCTACACGTTCTCGACGGTACGAGAGTAGTCGGGCTGGAGGACGTATCGTTCGAGGTCACAGAAGGGGAGTTTCTCGCGCTCGTCGGCGAGTCCGGCAGCGGAAAGTCCTCGCTGTTGAAATGTCTCTACCGGAGCTACGAGCCGACCGCCGGGCGCGTTCTCTACCACGGCCCTCGCGGTGCCGTCGACCTCGCGGCCTGTGACGACCGAACGATGATCGACCTCAGAGACGACAGCATCGGGTACACCTCACAGTTTCTCGATGAGATCCCCCGGGTTCGCGCCATCGACGTCGTCGCCCGACCACTTCGTGAGCAGGGCGTCCCCGCCGAGAGGGCGCGTGCACGTGCTCGTCACCTTCTCGGCCGGCTGCGCCTGCCGTCGACGCTCTGGGAGGCCTATCCGGCGACGTTCTCCGGTGGCGAACGACAGCGGGTCAACCTCGCACAGGCGCTGGCCCCAGAACCGGACTTGCTGTTGCTCGACGAGCCGACGAGCGCGCTAGATCCGGAAACCAGAGCGACCGCGATCGCGCTGCTTCGCGAACAGGCAGCGGAGACGACCGTCATCGGCGCGTTCCACGACACAGCGGTGATAGAGGCCGTTGCAGACCGGGTCGCCGTCCTCTCGGGTGGCCGGCTAGTCGACGTGATGACTGCCGACGCCTACGTCCAGGAGGAAGGCTCATGAAGGCGTCGCTGGTCGATCGACGAACGACGGACCGGAGTGTGGCCGTCGTCAACGGGAGGGTCGTCACCCCCGAGAGGGTGATCGAGGGCGGCGTGCGCGTCGAGGCCGACCGTATCGTCGATGTCGGGACCGTCGACGCCAGCGCCGACACGGTCGTCGACGCCGGCGGTAGGCTGGTTCTGCCGGGGCTGGTCGATCTGCACGGAGACGACATTGAACAGCAGCTCTACCCCCGGACAGGCGCCCGAATCGACACGGAGATGGCGCTCGTTTCGGCCGACAAGGCGAACCTCACGGCCGGTATCACAACGAAGTTTCACGCGATCTCCTTCGAGCTGAACGACTCTAAAAACCGCTCACCCGAGATGGCGACCGAGCTGACGACGGCCATCACCGACTCGACGGAGCTACTCATCGACCACCAGATCCACGCCCGCTGTGAGGTGAGTCAGTCCGACTGCGTCGATGCCGTGTTGGACGTCCTCGACAACGGGGACGCCGATCTTGTCTCCGTCATGAGTCACATCCCAGGAAAAGGACAGTTCCAGGATGTCTCCGAGTTCCGGAACTACTACGAGAACTCCGAGATGGAGACACAGCGCCTCATCGAGGAGCGAAGCGACGTTTCGGTGAAGGCGATTCGCGAGCGCGTCGAGCGGGTTCTCGCCTGTGCATCCCGAGCCGGGGTCGCAACGGCGACACACGACGACGACGATCCAGGTGAGCTCACGTCGCTCGCTCACAAGGGAGTCGACATCAGCGAGTACCCCGTCACGCTCGAGACAGCGCTACGAGCGACGGAGCTCGGGGTGACCACCACGATGGGCGCGCCGAACCTCGTTCGGGGCGAAAGCATGTGGGGGAACCTCACCGCCGCGGAGGCGATCGCACACGACGCCGTCGACGCGCTGGTAGTAGACTACCACCCGCCCTCGCTGCTCGCTTCGGTGTTCGTCGAGACGGGCGAGGCAATTCCCCGACGCGTCAACAGAGTTACGCGCAACCCCGCCAGCGCGGTCGGGTTCGACGACCGGGGACGGATCGAGCCCGGTCGGCGAGCCGACCTCATCGTCGTAAACGAGGGCACCGTCCCGACGGTCTCGTGTGCGATCACCGGCGGACAGGTCGTATACACCGGCGGCATCTCGGGTGGTACGTCGTGACTGCCCCCCGGCTCGGTGCGGCGATGGACGTCCGCTTTGCCGTCACCGTCGAGGAGTTCCTCGAGTATCTCACCGACTGCGGGCTGAACCACGTCGAGCTGAAACGGGAGTACCTCCACGGGCACCCCGATGTGCCCACTCCGGAGGAGGTCAGCACGCTGGCCGAACGCTTCGACGTCTCGGTCACGTACCACGCACCGTTTCGCGACTGGAACGTCGGAAGTTTCAACGAGGCGTCTCGTCGTGCCTCGGTAGCACAAGTCAAAGAGACCCTCGAGGACGCTCACGCCGCGAACGCGGGAGCCGTCGTCGTCCACGGCGGCTCCGTCCCACACCGCTATCCCGAGTGGGTGCGCGAGCGCGCTCACGAGAACGCGCTCGCGTCTCTCGAGGAGTGTGCCGCACACGCACGGCGAGTCGGCGTGCCACTCTGTCTCGAGAACCAGCCAGCGAGCGAGACGAAACGACGGTACACCACCACGCCGGAGGAGCTACGCGAGACCGTCGGAGCCGTCGACGTCGACCCGGAGTTCTTCGGGGTGACACTCGACGTCGGTCACGCGAAGGTCAACGGCTACCACTGGAGTGAGTTCGTCGACCAACTCGGAGATCGGATTCGCGTCTGCCACCTCCACGAGAACGACGGTACGGCCGACCAGCACGAACCGCTCGTCGAACACGATCGGATCCTAAAGG
The DNA here is from genome assembly GCA_003552885.1 of Natrialbaceae archaeon. Taxonomy (GTDB): domain Archaea; phylum Halobacteriota; class Halobacteria; order Halobacteriales; family Natrialbaceae; genus Tc-Br11-E2g8. Next base: position 298 of record PUPA01000232.1, on the reverse strand, counting down.
AGGTCCCGGCGGAGTACTTCGTCTTCGAGACGAAATCCGTCGCCGACGTAGCACGGTCGGTGGACCGTCCACAGCCACGGTTCACCGAGTGACGTTCGCGTGGATGTCACAGACCGTGGGCGGTCGTCTCACTTGCCCATCCTCCGATCCGTGCGCTGACGAAGCGACCGTCGTGACCGCCCCGTCTCCGACGTCGAGGGGGCCACGTCGGTCCACGAGGTCAGAATCCGCCGGGGGCGGCCCCACCCATACAGACGGGACAGGTACACAGCGCCTCGTGTGGGGAGAACGCGTCGGC
>PUPA01000177.1 GCA_003552885.1 Natrialbaceae archaeon | reverse complement strand
GTTCGTCGAAGCGGGCTTTCAACTCGACCATCACGACGACCTGCTTGCCGTTTCTGGCCGCCCGGATGAGGCTGTCGATCACCTTCGAGTCGGTCGCCGTCCGGTAGATCGTGATCTTGATGGCGTGGACGTCCGGGTCCGTCGCGGCCGCGTCGAGAAAGCGCTGGACCGTGTCGACGAAGCTGTGATACGGGTGGTGAAGCAGGATGTCATCCCGACGGATCTCCGCGAACAGCTCGGCGCTGGCCGCGCCCGCCCCGATCGACTCGAACCGGGGGTGTGGCTGGGGCGACCACGGCTCGGGTTTGAGCGACGGCCGATCGATCTCGGCGAGCGAGGAGAAGCCGCTGAAATCGAGCGGTCCGTCGAGTTCGAACACCTCCCGGTCGTCGAGCCCGAGTTGCTCCACCAGGATCTCCCTGGCGGTCTCCGGCATCCCGGATTCGACCTCGAGACGGACTGCCATCGCGAACCGTCGCTCACGGAGGACCCCCTCGATCATCTCGATCAGGTCCTCGGCGACCTCCTCGCTACGGCCGACCTCGGCGTTTCGAGTCACCCGGAACGCGGCGTGATCGAGTATCTCGACGCCGGGAAAGAGCAGATCGAGGTTGGCGGCGACGAGCCGCTCGAGGGGGATGTACCGGCTCCCCTCCTCGACCTCGACCAGCCGCGGCCTGTTCTCGGGCATTTTCACCCGGGAGAACTTCGGTTCGGCTTCGCCCTCCGAACGCGTCATCACCGCGAGCGAGAGGCTGAGGTTCGAGATGAACGGGAACGGGTGGGCCGGGTCGAACGTAAGCGGCGTGAGCATCGGCATCACCGACGTCTCGAAGTACTTCCGGAGCCGGCGACGTTCCTCGACGTCGAGGTCGTCGTGTTCGACGATCCGGATCCCTTCCTCGGCGAGTGCGGGACGGAGCTGCTCGTGGTAACACGCCGTCTGTCGTTCGAACAGCTCCCGGGCCGTCTCGAGTGATTCGACCCACTGTTCGGTCGGCGTCCGGCCGTCGGGGGAACGGTCGGTGACGTCCGCCTCGATCTGCTGTTTGAGCCCGCCGATACGCTTGCGGACGAACTCGTCGGTGTTGATCGTGAAGATGGAGAGAAATCGGACGCGCTCGAGCAGCGGATTGCGGTCGTCTACGGCCTCGTGTAACACCCGCCGCTGGAACTCGAGTTCGCTGAGCTCCCGGTTCAGATAGTACTCCGGGCTCGAGAGGTCGGGGCCGTCGGCCACCCGCTCGTCCGCGGCCGCCCCGTCCCCGGTCGCGTCCGTGGTTGCCCCGTCCTCGGTGGTACTGTCCGTGGCCGACGCTCCGTCGACGGCCGTGTCGTCGTCTTGTTCGTCGTCGGTGCTGGCGAACTCCGCAGTCTGATTTCCCTCGCCGTCTTGTGTCTCGGTCATCGTTTCAGGTCGGCTGCGGTCGACCGGGTCCCCGCGTTCAGATTCGCCGGCGTGGGGCTGATGAATCCCCGGAAGGTGGGGCCGAACTCGGCGGCGGCCGGCAGCGTATGCCCTATATAGACAATGGTGATATATATAAATGCTTGGGTCACTCGAACGCCGCGAGGTCGAACTCGAACGCCACGACCGGCACCTCGAGGTCGTGCTCGACGAGCACCCGCGGGTGGAGTTCGCCGACGACGCCGACCTCCTCGCCGTCGATCACCACGGCGGCCGTCCGGCCGTCCAGAAACGTCGGGTGGTCCGTCGGCGGCGTCTCGAGGGAGGCCCCGAACGCCCGGGCGAGCGCCGCCAGCCGGGACTTGGCGTCCTCGTAGGCGGCGTCGTGGCGCGCGAGGACGGCCCCGACGGATCGGCGTTCGGCGACGCCGGTGTTCTCCGCGTCGTCGACGTTCGCGACGAAGCCGATCTCGGCCAGCTCCTGGGGGTACGCCCGGTGGGTGTTGTTCTCGAGGACCACGAGCAAGGAGGGGAGCGTCCACGTTCGCAACGCGGTGTACTCCTCGCTGTAGGGCTCTTTGATCGTCGCCGGCTCGGCCGCGCCGAGGGCGTCGTCGTCCGGCTCGAGGCCCATCCGCTCGAAGTTCTCGGTCTCGCTTATCATGTGGAAGTTCAACAGGTCCTCGAACCCGAGTCCGACGAGGGCCGTCCGGACCGCGTCCTCGAGGCGCGAACGGCCGTGGCGGCCGCCGACGGTACCGACGTCGGGGTACTCCGGCTCGAGCTCGTTGAACCCGAACGCCCGCCCGAGGTCGTCGATCACGTCGACCGGGTGGAGGACGTCGACGCGGTACGGCGGGATCGTCACCTCGTAGACGAGACCGCCGTCGGCTCCCCCGACGCGGTCGTCCGTGGCGTCCTCGGGCGTGACGCGCTCTGTTTCCAGCCCGGAGCGTTCGGCGAGGTCGATCACCTCCTCGGGGCCGAGCTCGACCCCCAGGATCGTCTCGATCCGGTCGTGGGCGACCGTCTTCGTCTTCGTCGAGAGCTCCGGGCGGACGAGCTCCGTGCCGACCGACTCGTAGGCCGGTCCGTCGGCGTACTCGATTCGCACGTCCTCTATCGTCGCCCCGCGGGCGGCCAGCGCGTAACAGACGATCGCGAGCATCCTGTCTACCGTCCACTGGTCGGTGCCGGTCATCTCGACGAACAGCTCCCGGGAGTCCGTCGAGACCTCCGTCCGGCGGCCGTTTATCACCGGCGGGAACGAGAACAGCCCGAGGTCGTCGTAGATCGCCGGATAGCGGTCGTATCCGCTCACGAGGTCGGCGTAGCTCCGCCCGGTCGGGTGCTCCGTGAGCACCTCGGCCGGCGTCAGACCCGCGTCCGCGTCGAGAGGGACGAACCGGTCGCCGTCGGGCTCGACACCGACGTAACGGATGGTCGGCCCGTCCTCCCCGACCGCGGCGCCTTTCAACATCGTCAGATCGTGGATCCCGATCGCGCCTTTCGCCCGACCTCGCCCCATCGTCGCGTGGAGTTTCTCCTGGAGCTGGATCAGCGACTCGAGGGCACCGTCGTCGAGGTCGACCCCGCGGATCACCGCGCCGGTGACGTACGGTCGCTCCTCCGGGACCGAGGGCTCGACCTCGATCGTCCACTCGGGGTCGTTCGTGCTCGGGACGTGGACGCCGCGGGCGTCGCCGTACTGGTAGCGCAGCGAGCGGGCGACACCCTCGACGGAGAGCCGGTCGAGCCGGTCGGGGGCGAACTCGAGTTCGAACGCGCCCTCTTCGGTCCGCCCCTCGAACTCGAGGCCGAGAGCGAACAGGTCGGCGATCAGCTCGTCGTCGCCCCTCTCGGTTCCGGTCAGTTCGCGCAGCTCGTCGGGATCGACGTCGACGGTCGGCATCAGTAGGTCACCTCCGTGTTCCGCAACAGGTCGAGATCACACAGCGTGCCGTGGATGTCCCGGATGTCCTCGAAGCCGTACATGAGCATCAACAGTCGCTCGAGGGCGAGCCCCCAGGCCATCACGTCACAGTCGACGCCGAGGGGTTCTAACATCTCCGGACGGAAGATCCCGGAGTTGCCGATCTCGACCAGCTCGCCGGTCGTCGGATGGGTGCCAAAGAGCTCGAAGCTCGGCTCGGTGTAGGGGTTGTAGTGGGGCTTGAACTCGAGGTCGGTGATGCCGAACTGGGCGTAAAACTCCTCGAAGGTGCCCATCAGGTCCCGCACCGAGAGCCCCTCGGCCATCACCCAGCCTTCGATCTGGAAGAACTCGAGGAGGTGTGTCGGATCGAGCGTGTCGTTTCGGTAGACCTTCTCGACGCTGAAAAACCGCTGTGGAGGCTCGAGCTCGCCGATCTCGTGGCCGGAGAGGTATCGGGCGGAGAGTGACGTCGTGTGCCCGCGGAGCGCGAGCGCGCGGGCGAACCCCTCGTCCCAGGGGGAGTGATATCCCTCGCCGTCGGGTCCGACGCCCCCGCGGTGGGCGCGTTCGACGCGCTCGACCAGCTCCGCGGGGAGCTCGCCGATGTGTGTCGGCTCCTCGAGGGCGAACCGGTCCCAGTGGGTCCGTGCCGGGTGGTCCTGGGGCATGAACAGACAGTCGTTGATCCAGAAGTCGGCGTCGACGTGTGGTCCTTCCATCTCCCGGAATCCCATGCCGACGAGCACGTCTTTGACCCGTTCGGCGGTCTGTCGCAGGATGTGGATCCGGCCACCCTCGATCCGTTCGGCGTCGGCCCCGACGTTGTACTCGGCGAACTCGACGTCGCGCCACTCGCCGCTCGTGAGCAGCTCCGGCGTGAGCCGGCCGACGGTTTCGGCGACCTCTACTCCCTCCATCAGCGCGGTCACGCCGGCCTCGGTGAGCGTCAGCTCCCGGACCGTCCTCTCGCTCCTGTCGACGAGCCCGCGGCGTTCGAGCGTCTCTATGGCCTCCCCGGAACTCGACTCGCCGCCTTCCGCGAGCGACTCGAGGGCGCGGGCTTCCGGATCCGCGCCGGGCTCGGCCGTCGGATCGGCGCTGATCTTCCCTCCCTCTATCCCGCCGTACCCCTTCCGGGCGTAGTTCGAGAGCGCGATGTCGACCGCCGCGCCCTCGAGTCCGGCGGCGCCGATGACCTGCCCCATCGGGACGGCCTCCTCGTCGGCGCCGGCGTCCCGGGCAGCCCGGTGGAGACGGCCCTCGGGGAGCCCCCGCTCGACGTACTCGAGACCCTCGTCGGTCGGCGTGACGGTTTCCTCGACGCGCTCGGAGAGGGCGACGAGCCCCTCCTCTTGGAGCTCGAACGCCGCCCCGGTGACGGTTTCGGGGGGGAGCCCCGTCGCCGCGGCGAGCTCGTCGATCGACTGTGCCTCCCGTGTGCTCGCGGCCTCGAGGACCGCGGCCTGTGCCTGTGGTAGCTGCATTCGCTTACCCCTACGCGCGTGGGTGGGTCAGTTATCGGTTCCGGTACCGCGGAACGTCGCCGGTCGGCGGACCGCGCCGTCGTGGGCCACCGCCGACCCGGGGCACGTGATCGATCGCGTCGAGGGAGTGCCGCCGGGCACGCGAATTCCGGGAACGCGCCCACGGCGCAGCTGCCGGCAACAGGGTATATTATCGTGGAGACGAAACTTCTCTCGACGGATGTCAGCAGGCGACGACGGATCGGGGGGAGAGACGGGGCGTCGTCCGGCGAGTGCACTTTTGGCGATCTGTGGTCTGCTCGCCGTGTTGCTCCTGGCCGGCGCCCTGCCAGCGGTGTCGACGCCCTTCGCCGGCGGGGCGGGCGAGACGGACGCGGCAGCCGTCGGCGGCGGCGGGGACGATGGCGGAGCGCTCGCCGAGTTCGCCGACGGAGCACTCGGGGATGCCGGTGTCGGCCTCGGGGCCGACGAGGAGACGCCGATCCACGGCGACGCCGAGTTCACCGCGGCCAACGAGGAGGTGTACTTCACCGTCGAGGCCGATCGGCCGTCCTACTGGCGGACGACGGCGTACGACCGCTACACGGGCGACGGCTTCGCCCGCTCGAGCGACCTGGAACGGATGGAGGCGGTGCCGATGGAAGACCGGCGTGAGCCTCTCGAACAGGAGATCAGCTTCGAGGTCCCCTCCTCCTCGATTCCGGCCGCCTGGCGGCCGGTGGCCGCCGAGCCGGGGCCCGGGGGCCCACAGCTGACCTACGACGGCACGAACGGGATCGACGCCGGCGACGGGGTCGACGCGGGCGAGACGGTGACCGTCGAGAGCCTGCCACCGGTGACCGACGACGAGGTGCTCGCGTCGGCCGGCACCGACTACCCGACGGGGATCGAAGATCGGTACACGGCGCTGCCGGACGACGTCCCCGATAGGGTCGGCGAGCGGACCGCGGAGCTCACCTCGAACGCCGAGAACCCCTACGAGACGGCCGTCACCGTCGAGCGCTACCTCCGGATGAACTACGAGTACGAACTCGACGTGCCCCCGCCGGAGGGCGACGTCGCCGACGAGATGCTGTTCGAACGCGACGAGGCCTACTGTGCGTACTTCGCCGCCACGATGACCGTGATGCTCCGCGAGGAGGGAATCCCCGCGAGGTACGCCGTCGGCTACAACAGCGGCGAACACGTCGGCGACGGCGAGTACGTCGTCCGCGGGATGCACGCCCACGCCTGGGTCGAGGTCTACTTCCCGGACGTCGGCTGGGTCCTCTTCGAGCCCACCCCCGCCGACGACCGCGCGGACGCTCTCGGGGAGGAAACCGGCGAGCCGGACGGGGTCGACGGCTTCGACGCGGGCGACCGCGACGCGGAGCCGGAGCATCCGGAGCCACCGGCGGAGGACGAGGAACCACTCGAGGACGACGAGGAGGTACCGGAGGATGACGAGCCACCGGAGGATGACGAGGAGTTACCGGTGGAAGACGAGGAACCACCGGAGGATGACGAGGAGTTACCGGTGGAGGACGAGGAACCACCGGAGGATGACGAGGAGTTACCGGTGGAGGACGAGGAACCACCGGAGGATGACGAGGAGTTACCCGAGGAGGGTGATGGAGAGCCATCGGAGGAGGACGAGGAACCACCGGAGGAGGACGAGGAGTTACCCGGGGAAGACGAGGAGTTACCCGAGGAAGACGAGGAGTTACCGGTGGAGGGTGACCCGGAGCCACCCGACGACGGGCCGGAAGACACGAGTCCGAACGCCGACGAGGAGACGACGATCCACGGCAACGCCGAGTTCATCGCGGCGGACGAGACCCGCTACTTCACCGTCGAGGCCGACCGCCCGTCCTACTGGCGACGGACGGCCTACGACAGCTACGCGGGGAACGGCTGGGACCGGACGGCCGGCCACGAGCCGGACCCGGGCGTGCCGATGGTCGACGAACGTGACACCCTGAGCCAGGAGGTCACCGTCGAGACGACCGCCTCGCCGGTCGTTCCGGGGGCCTGGCGCGCGATGGAGGTACAGACCGGTCCCGGCGGCCCGGACGTCGAACTCGACGAGGAGTGGGGCTACCAGGTCGACGGGACCCTCGAGCCCGGCGAGACGGCGACCGTCGAGAGCGTTCTGCCGGTGACCGACGGCGAG
>PUPA01000088.1 GCA_003552885.1 Natrialbaceae archaeon | reverse complement strand
GCTTGTCGTTTCCCTGTGGCGGTTCGTGGACCTCGGCGACGGTCCGCTCGGGAAACAGCCGCGCGGCCAGCGTCGACGGCTCCGGCGGTCCCGGGCCGGCCGTCACGGCCGATCGCCCCGGCGGAGAACGGAGCCGAGGTCGCCGACGTGCTCGATCACGTGGTCCGGTCGGTAGCCGTCCGGCTCCGTGCCGTCGACGTCCGGACACCAGACGCTCACGAGGCCGGCCGCGGCCGCGCCGGCCACGTCGTACTCGAGGGAGTTGCCGACGTACGCCGCCCTCGACGCGTCGACGCCGAGGGCGTCGAGCGCGCGCCGGAACGGGGCCGGGTGGGGCTTTCGCTCGACCGCGTCCCCGGCGAAGACGGTCACGTCGAACCGGCCCTCGAGCCCGAGCGTCGAGAGCTTCGGGCCCTGCCGACGTTCGGGGCCGTTCGTGACGAGCCCGACCGGCCCCACCTCGCGTGCACTCGCCAGGGCCTCCCGGGCACCCGGACGGAAGGAGACGGCGCCGGGATCGGCGACCTCCTGGAAGCCCGCCGCGAGCGCCTCGGCGTCGACAGTCCGGCCGTGTGCGGCGGCGACCTTCGCGAACGCGGCGATCAGCGACGCCCGCCAGCCACCCGGCGGCGGCGGGTAGTCGAGCGCTTCCCACAGCGCCTCCGGACGGCCGAAGGGCTCGACGCCCGCACGGTCGAACGCGCCGAAGTACAGCTGCTCGCCGGACTGGTCGGCCGTACAGAGCGTCCCGTCGAGGTCGAAAAGCACCGCGTCGACGTCCATCGTCCGTGCTAGGGTCGGCCCGCTGAAAAACGCACCCCTGGGAGGCTCGGGGACCGCGGGGTGAGAACCGGGACGGCGACCCCGACGGCGCGGCGTGAGAGCCGGGACGGTGACGGGCGGGAACAGTACCATGTAGGTACCCGCCGTACCGTGGGGCATGGACGAGCCGGACGACCGCCGGTGGCTCGCTGCCCTCGCCGTCGGCGTCGGCACACTCTCGGTGGTCGTCGTCCTCCCGTACCTGCAGTTCGTGCTCGCCGCGGTCGTGCTCGCGTACGTCCTCTACCCGTTGCAGCGACGGCTCGAACCCCGTGCCGGACGGACGGCGACGGCGGCCGCCCTCCTGGTCGTGGCGACGGTCGCGATCCTGGCCCCGCTCGCGGTCGTCCTGCTCGTCGCGGCCGACCAGGCCGTCGAGCTCGCGAGGGCGATCGACGCCGGCGACCTCGAGATCGAGGTCTTCGAGCAGCGCCTCGCCGAATTCGGCCTCGAGGTCGACGTCGTGGCGCTGTACGGCGAGCTGCAGGGACCGATCGAGACCGCCGCCCGCGGGCTGGCCGACCAGGCGCTCGCGGTCGCCGGCGGCCTTCCGGGCTTTCTCATCGGGCTCACGGTGTCGCTTTTCGTCCTCTATTCGCTTCTCAGAGACGGCGATCGCCTCGTCCGCTGGATCGGGACGATACTGCCCCTGAGTCGGGCCACACGGACCGAGCTTTTCTCCCGGGTCGATCGGCTGTTGTACGTCGCGATCGTCGCGAACGTCGCCGTCGCCGGCGTCCAGGCGCTGTTGACGACGATCGGGCTGGCGCTCGTCGGGATTCCGAGTCTCGTCTTCTTCTTTATCGTCACCTTCGTCCTCTCGTTGCTGCCGCTGATCGGGGCCTCGCTCGTCTGGGCACCGGTCTCGATCTACCTGATCGTCGTCGGCCGGCCGGTGGCCGGCGTGGCCCTTTTCGCCTACGGCGCCGTGATCGTGAGCCTCTCGGACAACGCCCTCCGGCCGATCGCGGTGGGGCGGGGAGCGAGCATGAGCGTCGCCACCGTCATCGTCGGCATCTTCGGCGGCGTCGCCGTCGCCGGCGTCATGGGGCTGTTCTTCGGCCCCGTCGTCCTCGGGACGTTCAAGACCGTCGCCGAGCTGTACGCCCACGGACCGGCCCGCTCGGCCGAGAGCCAGGAGGCGACCGGCTCGGCGGCCGTCGACGCTGAAGCCGGGGAGGGCGAGGAGGATCCCGACGACGAACGGGAGAAGGGCGAAGACGACCGGGAGGGAAGCGAGGCTCCCGGCAGGGAGGGTGACGGGAGCGCCGGTGGCAACGGGCAAGGAAGTGAGGATCCCGGCAGGGAGGGCAAGGAGGCTCCCGACGACGAACGGGAGGAAGGCCTCGAACCGGGAGACGGCCACGTCCCCGGGGGTGGGCGGTCGGCCGGCGACGGCCGATAGGTCACGACCACCCTCGTGGGGAAACCTGTTTCACTCGCCGCGCCGTCGACTGTCACATGGAACCGTTCGTCACGCTGGCCGTGATGCCCCCCGATCGGCCGGTCGCCGGGGTGGTCGGGCCGTGACCGGCGACGACGGCTGTCGGCTCTGTGGGGAACCCGTCGGCGACGAGCGGTTCTGTTCGTCGGGCTGTCGGGCCGTCTACGGGGAGCTCGGAGTGCCGGCGGAAGGCGACGCGAACGACGGTGGCCCCAGCCCGATTCCCGAGGGGCACGTCCGCACGTTCCTGCGGGTCGACGGCATGCACTCACGGAGCTGTGAGGTGTACCTCGAGGCGCTCGCGACCGCCGAGGGCGTCGCGGACGCGGAGGCCAGCTACGTCACGGAGACCGTCCGGATCGACCACGACCCAGAGCGGACCACGAAGGCGGAACTCGAGGCGGCGTTGAGCCGAACCGGCTACGAGGCGTACCTCCGGGAGGACGCCGCCGCGGCCGACGGCGACGGGGTGACCCGTCGCTCCCGGGAGGTGACCGGGCTGCGCAGCCGCCGCTCGCGCGATATGCTCCAGGGGCGGTACATCGCCGGCGTCATGTTCGGGCTGTTCGTGATGGTCCACTACCTGACGATCCTCTACCCGGCCCACCTGCGATTTCTGTACGACGACGTCGTCCTGGCGGTGTTCGATCGGGCGCTCGCGAGCCCCGCTGCGATGATCTTCTTTCTGGTCCTCTCGACGCTGACCGGGCTCGTGTTCTGGTTCACCGGCGCGCCGCTCATACGCGGGAGCTACGTCGGCGTTCGGATGCGTCGGGGAAACACCGAGTTGCTCGTCGCGCTGGCTGCCACGGGTGCGTTCGTCTACGGGCTCGTCGCGATCGGGCTGGGTCGGACGGACGTCTACCACGACCTGACGATCGCGATCGTCGTCGTCACGGTCGCCGCGATCTACTACGAGTCGCTGGTGAAACGGCTGGCCGTCGACGAGCTCTCGGCGCTCACCGTCTCTGAGGTCGCGGAGGCACGGCTCGAGGGAACCGGCGAGTGCGTCCCCGTCGGGGAGGTCGAGCCGGGCGATCGGGTGCTCGTCCGGGCCGGCGAGCGGATCCCCGTCGACGGCGTCCTCGCGGAGGGGGAGTGTGCGGTCGACGAGGCCGTCATTACGGGCGAGAACCTCCCGGTGGCGAAACGAGCCGGCGACGAGCTCATCGGCGGCTCGGCCGTCCTCGAGGGCGCGGCCGTCTGTGAGGCGGGCTCGGGCACCGAACGCGGCATCGATCGGCTGACGACGACCGTCTGGAACCTCCAGAGCGCCGACCACGGCGTCGGGCGCCGGGCCGACGAGCTGGCCGGGCGGGTGCTGCCGGCGGTCCTCGGGCTCGCGGCCCTGGTCGGCGTCGGAACGGCCGTCCTCGGGGCAACGCCGACCGAGGCGACGCTCGCGTCGCTCGCGACGCTTTTCGTCTGTACGCCGTGGGTCGTCGGCTTCGCGACGCCGCTTTCGGTCGCCGCGAGCGTCAGGGAGGCCACCGAACGCGGGATCGTCGTCTTCGACGAGAGCGTCCTCGAACGCCTGCGCGGGGTCGACGTCGTCGTCTTCGATAAGACCGGGACGCTCACGACCGGCTCGATGGCCGTCCTCGACGTCGCACTCCCCGAAGAGGCCCTCGAGATGGCCGCCGCCCTCGAACGACGGTCGGCCCATCCGGCCGCGAAGGCGGTAGTGGCCGCCGCGGAGGCCGGCCGGGGGGTGACCGACGGCGGGATCGAACACGGGCAGGTCTCGGCGTTTCGGAGCCACGCGACGGGCGTCGGCGGGCGGGTCGACGGCCGGGAGCTCCTCGTCGGCCACCCGGAGCTCTTCGACGAACGGGGGTGGTCGATCCCCGGGCCGGTCCGCGAGCGGCTCGCGGACGTCCGGGCCGCCGGCCGGCTCCCCGTCGTCGTCGGCCGCGACGGCCGCGCGGAGGGGCTCGTCACCCTCGGTGACGAACCCCGCGAGGGGTGGGCCGAAACGATGGCGGCGCTCCACGACCGGGGGATCGAGACCGTGGTCCTCACCGGCGACCACGAGGAGGCCACGCGGTTCGCCCGCGAACGTCCGGACGTCGACCGCGTCTTCGCCGGCGTCCCCCCGGCGGGCAAGACCGCGACGGTCGAGCGGCTGCGCGCGAGGGGGACCGTCGCGATGGTCGGCGACGGGACGAACGACGCCCCCGCGCTGGCGGCTGCCGACCTCGGGATCGCACTCGGCTCCGGCACCGCGCTCGCCTCCGACGCCGCCGACCTCGCGGTCGTCGGCGAGGAGCTGTCGGCGGTCGAGACGGCCTTCGACCTCGCGACCGCCGCGGGCCGGCGCCTCCGGGAGAATGTGGTGCTCGCACTCTCGTACAACGCGGTCGTGATCCCCGCGGCCCTCCTCGGGGTGCTCAGTCCCCCCGTGGCGTTCGGGGCGACGGTGATCGCGGCCTCGCTGGTGGCGGCGAACGCCGAACGCTCGCTGGTCGCCGGCTGACCGGCCGGCTCCCGGTCGGAGGTAGCCGTTCGATCCGACGGAGGTAGCCGTTCGATCCGACGGAGGTAGCTGTTCGATCCGACGGACGGAACGAGAACGGAACCCGCTCAGACGATGCTCTCGAAGTCCTCGAGTGCGTACGCCGGCTCTGCGCCGCGGCGGTCGAGGGTCTCGTTGGCGAGCAGCCAGTAGACGACCGACAGCGCTTTTCGACCCTTGTTGTTCGTCGGGACGACGAGGTCGACGTTGCCGGTCTGGTTGTTCGAGTCACACATCGCGATCACGGGGATGCCGACCGTGATCGCCTCTTTCACCGCCTGGGCGTCGCCGATCGGGTCGGTGACGACCACGACGTCGGGTTCGATGTAGCCGGCGTACTTCGGGTTCGTGAGCGTCCCCGGGATGAACCGGCCGGTGCGGGCGCGGGCGCCGACGGCCTCGGCGAACTTCTCGGCCGGGAACCGGCCGTACTGGCGGCTCGAGGTGACCAGGATCTGCTCGGGCGTGTAGTTCGCGAGGAAGTCCGCGGCCGTCCGGATCCGTCCGTCGGTCTTCGAGACGTCGAGCACGTAGAGGCCGTCGGTCCGGACGCGGTGGATGAACCGCTCCATGTCCTTTGTCTTCTGCTGGGTGCCGATGTGGACACCGGCGCCGAGGTAGTCCTCGACGGGGATCAGCAGGTCGGCCTCCTCGTCGGCCATCACGTCGTCGTCGAGGGTCGGTCCTGTCTCGGCCTCGGCGGCTGCCTCGGCGTCCTGTTCGTCTACGGGTTCGACCGGGTCGGCCCCGTCGGCCGACTCCTCCGCCACCTCGGCGGCGTCGAGCCCCTCCTGTTGTGCGTCGTTTTCTGTCATGTCGCGTCGTCTGCGATCCGAACGAGTTCGTTGAGCTTTGCGGTTCGCTCGCCGCCGACGGCCCCCGTCTTGATGTAGGGTGCGTCGGTCGCCACGGCGAGGTGTGCGATCGTTACGTCCTCGGTCTCCCCCGACCGGTGGGAGACGACCGGCTCGTAGCCGTTCCGGGCCGCGAGCTCGATCGCGTCGACGGCGTCGGTGAGCGTGCCGATCTGGTTGGGTTTGATCAGGATGCTGTTTCCAGCCCCCGTCTCGATCCCCTCGGCGAGCCGGTCGACGTTCGTCACGAACAGGTCGTCGCCACAGATCAGCGTCCGGTCGCCGACGTCGGCCGTGAGCTCGGCGAACCCCTCGTAGTCGTCCTCCTCGAGTGGGTCCTCGACGTAGACGAGCTCGTACTCCGTTGCCAGCTCGGCGACGTACGCGATCTGCTCGTCGGGGTCGCGGCTTCCGTCTTCGTACTCGTAGACGCCGGCGTCGGGATCGTACAGCTCCGTGGCCGCGACGTCGAGACCGAGACGGATCTCGAAGCCGACGTCGGCTTCGACCGTCGCGGCCGCCTCCGCGACGACCTCGAACGCCTCGCCGTCGTCGATCGGTGGCGCCCACGCACCCTCGTCACCCTTGCCGGCGGGAACGCCACGCTCTTCGAGCAGCTCCCCGACCTCGGCGTGGACGGCCGCGTTGGCGAAGACGGCGTCCGAGACGTTCGGCGCGCCGACGGGCGCGACGAGAAACTCCTGGATGTCCGTCGCGTCCGCGGCGTGTTCCCCGCCGCCGACGACGTTGCCAAGCGGCGTCGGGAGGCTCTCCCCGCGGAAGGTGCCCCCGAGATGCTGGTAGAGGGGCGCACCGAGGACGTCCGCGCCGGCTTTCGCGGCGGCCATCGAGATCGCGACCGCGCTGTTCGCACCGATCCCGGAGAAGTCCTCTGTGCCGTCGGCGGCGTGTAAGGCGGCGTCGACTTCCCGCTGGTTGCCGGCGTGGGCCTCCCCGACCAGCCGGGGGACCGCGCGCTCGCGGGCGGCAGCGATCGCCTCGCCGGGCGGGCGTTCGACCGCTTCGTGGGCGCCCGTGCTCGCCCCGGACGGGGCGATCGCTCGGCCGAACCCGCCGCTCTCGGTGAGCACGTCGGCTTCGACCGTCTGATTCCCCCGCGAGTCGAGCACCGTCCGGAGGCGGACGCCGGTGATCAGCGTCATCGACCCCCCCGTTTGACCGTAAACGGGAGCACGTTCGCGTCGTACTCCTCGGCGGCGATGAGGATCGGCTCGGCCTGGTCGGTCTCGATCAACACCGGCGCGCCGTGGGAGATCTGCAACGCCCGGGCTCCGAGGATGCGGGCTTTCTCGTAGCGGTTGTACTGTTCCCCTCTCATCACTGGTACGGCGAGACGACGTCGACGAGGTCGACGTGGGAGACGAGCATCCGGCGACAGCAGTACCGCTCGACGCCGAGCTCGTCGAGGACCGCCTGTGG
>PUPA01000152.1 GCA_003552885.1 Natrialbaceae archaeon | reverse complement strand
GCCGTTCCTGATCGACGTCGAACGCGAGACGCGCGAGCCGTTCTACGCGGCGATCGCTCGCGCGACACGGTCCGCAGTGGGCGTCCGAGACGGCTGATCGACGCCACGGCCGGTAGTTTTCCCGTCGGCCGGCCGCGTGCCTGCGTGGTGGGGCTGCGGCCCCACAGCTTGTCCGGGTGCCCCCGCCCTCCGAGCCGTCCCAACCGACATCCCTAACCCGGACGGCGGGAGAGGTCGGGTATGCGACTCGCACGACTCCTCACGACCGACGGACCCGTTTCGGGCCGGTACGACGACGCCGTCGTCTACGCCGACGACGGCACCTACGAGGTCGGCGTCGACGGCCGACTCCTCCCACCCTGTGAGCCCACGGCGCTGTACTGCGTCGGCCGCAACTACGCCGAAACGCTCGAGCAGATGGAGTACGAGCGGCCCGAGGAACCGGATTTCTTCATCAAGCCGCCGGCGTCGCTGCTGGCCCACGAGCAGCCGATTCCGTATCCCGAGTTCACCGACGAACTCACGTACGCCGGCGAGCTGGCGGCCGTCGTCGACGAGCGCTGCCGGAACGTCGAGCCAGAGGACGTCCCCGATGTCGTCCGGGGCTACACGATCATGAACGACGTCGACGCGCTCGACCAGGGGGGCCGCACCGCCCGGAAGGCCTTCGACGGCTCGGGGCCGCTCGGCCCCTGGCTCGAGACGGACCTCGACCCGCGGGCGATCGACATGCACACCGACGTCGCGGGCGAACGCCGCCAGGAGGCCACCACCGAACTCATGCTCTTTGACCCCTACGAGGTCGTCTCCTACCTCTCGGAGCGGTTCACGTTCGAGCCGGGGGACGTCGTCGCCTTCGGCAGCCCGGCGAATCCGGGGCTGCTCGAGCCCGGTGACACCGTCGAGATCACCTACGATGGCGTCGGCACCCTCCGGAACACCGTGGTGGACGAACGCGACTGAGAAGGCTCGATCCGTAGCCTCGGGACGAGTGGAATCCACTGCCTGTACACCTCCCGGTCACCCGACGACGCCCTGACCGTCACGCTCCGTGGGGATTACCCGACACTGCGGACCGTTCCAGGATGATCGAAGCTGGCCGTAGGTGTTCACCTGTCCGGCCGGGAAGACAACACACTTGCCCGACCGTCACGTTCGGGCCGACGTGTCCAGCGAGGAGTCGCCCCGCGTCGAGGTCCACCCCGGCTGTGAGGTCGTCGTCGAGTTCGATCCCGACCTCACGTTCGAGTGCGTCGAGGAGTGTACGTGGTGTTGTCACCACGGCGTCTTGCTCTACGACCGGGACCTCATCGAGTTGGCCCGGCGGGCGAATCTCGCGGAGACGACGACCGACTTCCGTGGCGAGAAGTTCGTCACCCGCGAGCCGAAAGCCCGCGAGGACCACGTCGCCGAGGACGGCCAGGCGTGTGCGTTTCTCCGCGGGGATGGCCTCTGTGCGTTACACCTCGAGGAAGATTGGAAGCCGACGCGCTGTTCGGTCTTCCCCCTCGGCGTCCGACTCGAGGACGGCGACCTCCACGTCGACGTCAGGGCGTCGGCCCACGACCACTGTGACGGCCTCGGGGTCAGCGACCGGCGCGTGATCGACGACCTCGGGGCGTTCTTGCCCGAGGTCCTCTGGGAGCTCGAGAACCCGGACAGCGATCGGGAGCTGTGAGGCGGGCCCGTGGTCGGGAGCTGTGAGGCGGGCCCGTGGTCGGGAGCCGTGGCGCGCGTTCGTGGTCCGAACCCGCTCGCGGGCGGTTCTGGAGCGATTACGGGGAGTCGACGGACGTGGCCGGTCGGCTCACCCGCGTTCTTCCGAGCCGTCGCTCGCGACCTCTCTCGAGCTGTCGAGCCACCCCTCCAGGTTCTCGGCGACGTACTCTTTGCCACCCCAGCCGACCGCGATGCCGACGGCGAGGGCGAACGCCAGCGCGAGCGCGAGGGCAAAGGCCTCGGCGAACGTGTAGAGGATCGTCACGTCCACGCCCATCGTCTCGAGGCCGATGACGACGACGACGAAGTAGAGGACGGCCTTCGTGGCGGCGGCGAACGTCGCCGAGAAGCCGGCCTCCCGGGCGGCCGTCGACCGACGGACGACGTCCGCGACGTAGTCGGCGATGAAGAGGCCGACGACGAGGATCACCACGCCGGCGATCAGCGACGGTAGGTAGCTGACCGCGCCGGTGAGCCACTGGGTCAACAGGCCGATACCGAGGTGCTCGGCGGCGACCACGAGCGCCAGCAAGAAGACGTAGTATTTGACGATCGCGCCGAAGGCCTCGGATACGGCCCCGGCACGGTCCGGGAACAGCGGTCCGAGGGCCGTCCCCTGGACCTTCTCGTCCAGCCGGGCCCGCTGGCCGGTCCGCCTGACGACCCCCTGGAGCCGGCCACCGACGACGTAGCCGATAGCCAGCACGGCGATCGCCACGATCAGGTCCGGGAGGAACCCAAAGAGGGCGCCGATCGCCTCCTGGAGCTCCGCGCCTATCGCCTCGGCGACGAGGGGGTTCATCGGCTCATCTCGGTGACGCTCGCGTGGTCGACGGACGGTTCGGTCGGACTGTGTCTCCGGAACATACAGGCGGAGAGGAAAAACCACTGCGTTTAGTATTTTCCGGAAATTGATAACACTGGTATCAGGTTCAGGGAGCCGTTGACCGACCTCGAACGATCGAAAGTGGAGGGTTTCGACGGTAGGAGCGGGTGTCGACGACAGGACCGTGGAAACGGGGACGTCGGATGAGGCGCCGGGACCGGGAGACTCAGTCGGCCGCGGCGCCGGGCGCCGAGGTCCGGGAGACGTCGACCTCGAGGTCGCCGCTCTCGGAGACCCCGATGGTGACGTCCTCGAACGCCGTCCGGTAGCCGGTGGCGTGGTGGCCGGTCGAGCTGATCCGGACCGACTCCTCGATGAGGCCGCTCTCGGCGAGCCGTTCGACTTTCCGGTAGGTCGTCGAACAGGGCACGTCACACCGCTCTGAGATCTCGGGGGCGGTCAGCCACTCCTCGGTGGCCGCCTCGAGGATCGTCCGACAGACTGGATCTTCGAGCGTGGAGAGGAGCGTCTGTGGGTCGACAGCGGCGGCGTGGTCCGGTTGGTCCTGTCGTGGGTTCAGCACGGACATGTTCTCGTTACACGCTTTCGCCCCGTGGGGCACGTAGAATGTCCCAAAATATACGGGGGTTTTTATACGGAGTGGGCCGACGACCGCCGGCCAGTGGGAAACGGACGGGGGGTTTACCTGCCGATCGACTCAACCTCGACCGATGGCGACCGGAATCCGCGCGGAGGTGAAAGTCGACGGCCCCAGCGAGTGTCCGGTGGTTCGGGCCGCAACCGCGGCGGACTCCCTCGGTCACTCGGTCAGCCGCAGTGGTACCCCGAGCGAGGACGGCGGCGTCGTCGAGGAGTTCGTCCTCGAGTCCGACGAGCCGATCGACTGTGAGGGAGTGTGGCCAGTGTTCTCTTATGACACCTCGACCGCCTACCGGTTCAGGCGCGATCCGGACGCGCTCTGTCCGTGTGCGTACGTCGAGCGGTTCGAGGTACCGGTCGTCGACGTCCGCGTCCACGGCGGGGAGATGTACCTGACCTTCCACGCCCCGGAGATGGGCGCACTCCAGGAGATCGTCGGCGGCCTCCGGGAGCGGTATCCGAGCCTCGACGTCCAGCGGCTGTTACACACCCGTGGCGATGGAGGCGGCCAGGACCTCGTGTTCGTCGACCGATCGGTGCTGACCGACCGCCAGCGGGAGGTCCTCGAGACGGCCCACCGGCTCGGCTACTTCGACCACCCGAAGGGATCGAACGCCACGGAGGTCGCAGAAGGGCTCGGGATCGCGACCTCGACGTTCACCGAGCACCTCTCTGCCGCCCAGCGGAAGCTGCTCGACGCTATTTTGAGCTCGTGACGCCGTCGGCGCTCGGTCGCGTCTCGGGGCCCACGCCGCCCTAGCCGCGAGCGGATTCGAGCTCCGTCGCGTCGACCCACTCGAAGCCGGCGGCGGCCCCCTCGAGTTCGGTGAACGCGTTCTCGAGGCCACCCGGAGGGTCGTCCGGCTCCGTCGGCTCCTCCTCGGTCTCGATCCCTCCTTCGAGCAGCGTCTCGAGTCTGTTCTCGACCTCCGTGGCGTCGTCTACGCTCCAGTCGAGGCGACCGGTGCCGGTGGGTGCGCCGGTCGCCCCCTCCGCGTCGTCGTCGGCCCTCCCCGTAGCGTCGTCGAGGTCCATCCCCTCCACGGCGCTGTCGGCACCGGTCCCCTCGTCCGTCGCGCCGGCGGCCGTCCCGGGCCCGTTTCGCTCCGTGGCCGATCCGCCGATAGCCGTTCGCACTCGGTCGATTCCCCCTTCGAGCGTTCCCCAGACCATGGACGACCGTCGATCACGTGATACATAATGACGCCGATGGTTCACCACCCTCCCCGCGCCGTAGGGTCGGGTTTCGGTCGTGAAACCACGGCTGGAACCCCTTCTGGGTGAGCCTGAAACGCGGTCGGGGTGTCCTCAGTCGTCGAACAGTCCGGTCGAGAGCAACAGGTAGGGGGTCAGAAAGCCGAGTGCGTACCCCAGAACGTGCGTGTAGACGTTCGGGACGCCGACCGTCGCCGTCGGCGTGAAAGCAACGGCCGGATAGCCGACGGCGATCACGGCGACGACGAGCAGGAGGTCGCCGTAGCCGGGTCGGTCCCGGACCTCCACGAGGAGCGTACGGACGTCCCGTCCGCGGCCGCGGATCGAGAGGAGGTAGCCGCCGGTGATCGTCGCGGCGGCCGCGGCGACGGCGTAGGCGACCCACGAGGGCGGGAGGACGAGAAGGGCCGCCACGGCGACCGTCGGGAAGAAGACCGCGCCGGCGTCCCGCCGCTCGATGGTCGGACAGAACGTCGCCCGGAGGTACTCGATCGACAGGACGGCCAACAGTCCGAACAGGGCCGCGTTCAGCCCGGAGAAGCCGTAGGTGATCGCGTCGCGGGGGACGACGAGGTTCAGCCCCGAGAGGGCAGGCGGGAAGGCGAGGGCGATCCCCGCGGCGGCGACGAGCAGGAACCGACGCAGGCCTGTCGCGACGGCGAGGAGGTAGCAGGTCGTCGCGAGCAACCCGTAGCCGAGCAGGTTTCCGGCGAGGTGGACGACCTCGAAGTGGACCAGGTGTGCCCCGTAGGCCGCGAGGACGGACGGCTCCGTGTACCGGAGCGCCAGCGCCGACCGGGCGCTCTCCGGGAGCAGGTAGGTCCCACAGATGGCCGCCGGCGGGGCCGCGAGCGCGAACAGATCGCCGGCCGGGACGCCCGACGTGAGGTGGCGTCCCGGGTTCCGGCCGTGGGCGAATCGCTCCGTGGGACGGCCGGCGCGGACGCCGTCGAATCCGGTTCCCACGTCGCTTCGACCCTCCGTCGACTCGCCCATGCGGGAACTCCCGCGGCCGATCGTATCAATCCGGGGATCGACTCAGCTCTCGAGTCGTCGGGGATAAACTCGCCGTCGCGACCGGGCGGGCGATTCAGCGTCTCGACCGGACGGACGACTCGGTTCCCGCCGCGACCGAACGGGCGACGCGGACCCGTCGGGAGTGCCCTCACAGCAGGAAGACGACGACCAGAAAACCGAACAGGATCGTCGCGGTCAGCAGGACCTGGACGGCCGTCGAGGCGAGGATTCCGACGGTGGCGTACAGCGCCGACCGGAGGCTGCCGTCGATGTCCCGCCCACCGGCGAGTTCGAGAGCGAACACCGTCCCGAACAGCCCGACGAGCAAGCCGACCGGACCGGCGACGAGCAGGAGGACGATCGCGACCGGGACGGCCACCGCCGTCGTCCGCCAGGAGGCGCCGCCTGCCCGGGCTGCAACCGCCCCGCCGGCGAACTCCGCGAGCAGCGTGAGCACGCCGAGCAGGGTGAACGTCAGGAGGGCGACCGTTCCGGGCTCGGTGAAGCCGGTGTGCCACCAGTAGAGGTAGACGCCGGCCAGCGAGAGGGCCCCGCCGGGGACCAGCGGCACGAGCGTCCCCACGACGCCGCCGACGAGCGCGGCGACGGCGAGGATCGTGATCGCGTCGACCATACGTCCCCGAGGGGCGGCCGGCTGAAATCGCTGGCGATCGCCGGGAACCGGCCGTCGTCGGTCGGTTCAGTCGGCGAACCGCTCACGAACCTCCGCGGCGACGGCTCCGCCGTGGCGGTCCACGAGCGGGCAGAGCGCGTCGCCGGCCGCGCGCATGCACGCCCCCGTGGACGGGTATCCGAGCGCCGACGCGACGGCCGACCAGCTACGGGCCTGGAGGACGCGCCGAACGAGCAGCCGTCGTTCGCGGGCCGTGAGGCCGACCCCGGGGTCGTCGACGAGGTGGCGGACGACGAGCCGACGGAACGGGCCGGGGTCGACGTCGAGCACGCCCGGGCCGTAGGCCGCGCCGGCGACGAGCCGCCACTCGTCGTCGGTCAGCTCCAGCGGCGGGGTGGCGTCGACGCTTCCTAGGGCGGCCGCGAGGACGTCCGGATCGAGCCCCGAGAGGGCGTCCGTCGCGACCGCAGGGAGCCGGCGGACGAACCGCTCGGCGTGGCGACGGTAGAGCGACCGTCCATCGGGGCTCGTCGGCGCGAGCACCAGCGCGGAGTGTTCCCCGCTCGCGTCGTTTCTGGTCGTCGAGAGGTGGATCGTGCCGTAGCCGTTTCGCTCCCAGAACGAGAGCAGTTCGGGGGTGGCGCCAAACCCCGCCCCGAGCCAGTCGACGGAGGCGGCGAACTCCGCTCTGACGCACTCGAGCAGCCGGGAGCCGAGCCCGCGCGAGCGGACGGCGTGGTGGGTCGCGATCCGCAGTACCCGGAGCCCGGCCGGCTCACCGGCGGCCTCGTCTCTGAGCTGGCTCGTGAGCACGTCCGGGAGCATGTTCCCCCGGATCCGCTCGCCCTCGTACATCCGCCCTCGGGTCTCGGGGGCGAGTCCGCCCTCGCGGGCGAGCAACGCGACGCTCACGACGTGGCCGTCGGAGAGGAGCGCCCGGCTCTCGAGGTTCGGCGCGTCGAGCAGCCGGGCCAGGTCGTCCGGCTCCGTGCGGTAGTGAGCGAGCACGAGCAGGCCGAACGCCTCCCGGAGCAG